>NZ_DAITZW010000036.1:0-17484 GCF_036847465.1 Thermovirga lienii
GTGTTAGGCACGCCGCCAGCGTTCGTCCTGAGCCAGGATCAAACTCTCCAAAAAAATTATAATTCTCATAAACTAGACGCTGTGCACCGTATTCTATTGGCAAGGTTCATGCCGCCCAAACCTGCGGCGGTGGTAAATATACCACGCCTTCGGCCTTTGTGCAACCCCTAATTTTTTCTCGTAATCGATTTCAAATTATAATACCCACTAGCTCCTTGGGTTCCCCCAAACTTGTTTTTCTGATATTCTTCTTTGTTGTTTTAGTCTTTCATTTTCTTTATTATTATTTTTATATCTTTCGCTGAGGAGGACTTTTATGTCTCAAAAAGGAGATAAAGACAGAAAAAACCGCTCCAAGAGCTCTAAAAAAAAGCGATCTCTCCTAGGAACTGTATTGTACAGCTTCCTTGTTGTAATTCTATTAGCAAGTGCGGTAGTAGCGGTAGTAGGTTCCTTATATATAAGAAGCCTGGCCGCTTCTCTTCCAACCTCAGAAGAAATAGCAAGATATGAACCAGACCTCTCCACCATAGTTTACGATCGTCACAACCGCGTAATAACGAAGCTCTTCCGTCAAAACCGCACATGGGTAAACTTAGAAGATATTCCTGTTGTTATGAGAAATGCTGTTATCGCAGCGGAAGACAGTGAATTTTACAAGCATAAAGGCGTAGATTTCAGCGCTATTATAAGGGCCTTTTGGAAAAACGTAACCAGTGGCCGCGTAGAACAAGGAGCAAGCACTATAACCCAGCAACTTGCCCGCAACATGTTCTTGACACAGGAAAAAACCCTTGCACGAAAAATCAAAGAAGCCATCCTAGCAGTTCGTCTAGAACAAACCTTCTCGAAAGAGAGAATTTTGGAAATGTACCTGAACGTTATATATTTCGGGCATGGTGCATGGGGGATTCATTCTGCATGCCAACTATACTTCAATAAAGAACCCAAAGACCTAACGCTATCCGAAGCAACACTACTTGCTGGAATAATAAAGGCCCCAGAGTACTATTCACCCAAGAGACATCCTAAAAGAGCCGCCATCAGACAAGCATATGTTTTAAGGCGTATGGTTGAACTGGGTATGATAAGCCCACAAGATGCAGAGAGGGCAAAAAAAATTCAGCTCGACTTCCAGGGCCTTAAAAAGCCCTCTTTGATGTTCGACAGTGCACCTTACTTCATCTCCTACATTCTTTTCGATCACCTTTTGCCCAAATATGGAAGCGATCTGGTTTATAGAGGAGGTCTTCGGGTATACACCACCATAGACCTGGATATTCAACGCGCTGCAGAGGAAGCCATTCAGAATCTAAAAAGTGAGGGAGCCATAGTAGCATTAGATCCATATACAGGGGAGATTTTGGCCCTAGTCGGCGGCAAGGATTTCAATAAAAGCAAGTTCAACAGAGCAACCCAAGCTTATAGGCAGCCAGGTTCGGCTTTCAAGCCTTTCGTTTATGCTGCCGCTCTGGAGAAAGGACTAAGACCTATAGACCACGTCTTCGACGCCCCCCTATCATTCGATAACGGAGTAGATGAAAACGGTGAAGAAAACATCTGGTCACCTGGCAACTACGGAGGAACTTATCACGGAGAAGTAACTATTCTAGAGGCCTTGGTTCACTCATACAACACCGTTGCAGTAAGGGTGGGACAAATAACGGGCATCCAAAGGATACTTAACTTGGCACGAGATGCAGGATTCACGTCCCCCCATATTCCCGCCGATTTATCTGTTGCGCTGGGGTCAGCAAGTATAACACCTTTAGAATTGGCTTCCGCATACTGCATTTTCGCCAACGATGGTTTCCGAGTTCAACCCTTCGGAATAAGAAAAGTCACAACGGCTGCAGGCGAGGTCCTGGAAAGCTTTGAACCATTAAAGTTCCAAGCAGTACCACCACAAATAACCACGACCATAAGGTCTATGATGGAAGAAGTGGTAAGGTCAGGAACAGGAAGAAGGGCAAAGATTGAAGGCTATGAGGTCTTCGGAAAGACGGGAACTACCAACGAATACAGCGACGCATGGTTCGCCGGAGGTATCCCGAACATGATAGCCGTGGTTTACGCAGGAAACGACGATCATACGAGTTTAGGCAAAGCAGGCACTGGAGGCACAATAGCCGCTCCCGTATGGCATGACTTCGTATCGAAGGCTAAAGAATACATACCTATAGATACAACTTTCCCAGATACCTCAACGTACGACGTAGTTGAGGTAAAAATATGTAGGGAAACGGGCTTTCTTGCGGGAGATTCGTGTCCAAGCGCAAGTATCCTTATGCCAGTAGGCACCACTCCTGAAACTGTCTGCCCTATTCATGGAGGTGGCAGTTGGGAAGCTGCAGCCTTGGACCCCAACAGTCCTAAACTTTTACTATCTCCGAAAGACCAAGAAACCTTGGGGGTCACTGTGGCTTCTGCGCCAGTTTACAGCATAGCACCTCCTGAAGGTACAGAGGAGCAAATAGTTGTTCAAACACCATATATAGCTCCCCCCTCACTGGACAGACCAATAGAAATGCCAGAGGAACCAACTCCAAAACCCAAAGCGCCTTTGGTTCCAAAGGTAGAAACCCGTCCAAAGGAGAGGACCCCTGAAGAAATAGACAAACGCTTCAGGGAACTTCTAAAGCAATACGGGATTACCGAGTAACAAACAAATCGTTTAAGGGATCATGTGGCCAAGGGGTGGGGAAAGCTATCCTTTTAAAGAGCAGCATGGCGTACCTATCGGTCATGCCCGATATAAAGTCAATTACGGATTGAACCTGATCTGAACCGTATTTTTCGGGTATAAAATGGGGGTTATCCATAAAAAAGTTAAATAAAGTACATATAAGATGTTCTACTTTCGGCTCCTCCTCGGAAGCTCTCTTTGCTGTATAAACCTTTTCATACAAAAAAGCCCTTAGAGTTTCCACCGCTTCTAGAATCCTTTCGCTCATACTTATACCGTGGGAGCCACTATTAGCTACTATGTCTTTGACTATCGTCCCTATCCTCTTGCTATGTCGGTCTCCTAACACTTTCACCACTTCGGGTGGTAGTTCATTCATCTTTATTACTCCTGCGCGCAGAGCATCATCAAGATCATGGTTCAAATAAGCCACGGAGTCCGCCACCCTTACTACCCAGCCTTCTAGGGTCATAGGAACGTCATTATAAAACCCACACCGCACATCTACCTGGCCTTTTGAGTGCTTTAATATTCCATCCCTCACCTCTTCAGTAAGGTTAAGTCCTTTACCGTCCTTCTCCAGTACGTCTACAACCCTAAGACTTTGTTTTGCATGGGAAAATCCTTCCTTGCCGTTCTGCTTGGCCAATTTATCCAAAGCTCTTTCACCCATGTGGCCAAAGGGAGTATGCCCCAGGTCATGCCCTAGTGCTATAGCCTCTACCAGGTCCTCGTTAAGAGAAAGGGATCTAGCTATTACCCGCGAGATCTGGCTTACTTCCAATGTGTGGGTCAAACGGGTTCTGTAGTGATCTCCCTCGGGCAATAGCAACACTTGGGTTTTATGTTTCAACCTTCTGAATGCCTTGCTGTGGACAATTCTATCTCTGTCCCTCTGAAAACACGTCCTAACACTACAAGGTTCCTCAGGGCTTTGCCTGCCCTTGCTCATTCGGCTTTTCATCGCCCAAGGCGCCAAAAGGATCTCCTCTTTGGCTTCGCACATCTCTCTTACAGAATTTCCTTCCATCTGGAACCCTCCAGGCAAAACCTTAAATTTAAGGGGCAGAACGGTTTCTTCTGCCCCTTAAAACATAGGTCAGTCTATGATGCCTAGCGCAGCATGGGCAGCAGCCAAGCGAGCCACTGGAACTCTGAAAGGAGAACAGCTAACATAAGCGAGTTCCAATTTATGGCAGAAGGCTATGCTCTTGGGATTCCCTCCATGTTCGCCACAAATACCAATTTTTATATCTTCCCTCCGTTTTCGTCCATCATGAACGGCTATACTCATGAGACGTCCCACACCCTCACGATCAAGCACATGGAAGGGGTTCTCTGGAAGGACTCCGTCGGTTATATACTGCGCAAGGAATTTGCCCTCCGCATCATCCCTTGAGTAACCAAAGGTAGTTTGCGTAAGGTCATTTGTTCCAAAGCTGAAGAACTCGGCATATTCAGCGATATCTCCAGCCACCAAAGCAGCTCTGGGCACCTCTATCATTGTTCCCACAGTAAAAGGAACCTCCACATCCTCTTTTTGGAAGACCTCCTTAGATACCCGTTCCACCATCTCCTTGAGGCGCCTCATTTCTTCCTTCGTTCCCACCAGGGGCATCATTATCTGAGGTATAACCCTCTTTCCTTTGGCCTTGAGTTCACAAGCAGCCTCCAAAATGGCGCTTATCTGCATTTCATATATCTCAGGATAGATCATTCCCAATCGGCATCCTCTAAAACCAAGCATTGGGTTGTTTTCCTTCAAGGCCAAAACCCTACCAAGGGTTTTCTTGTATTTTTTGTGTTCCTCGGTATTTTCTTTTCCTTCCTTAGCCAACTCCTCAAGCTTGGCCTCCAGCTCCTCCTCCTTTGGTAAAAATTCATGCAGAGGAGGGTCAAGAAGCCTTATGGTTACAGGTAGTCCTTCCATAGCCTCGAAAATACCCACAAAATCTTCCTTTTGCATCGTCTTGAGTTTATCAAGGGCTTCCTTACGGGAATCGAGGGTTTCGGCCACTATCATCTCTTGCATTACCGGTAGCCTATCTGTCTCCATGAACATGTGTTCAGTCCTGCAAAGGCCAATTCCCTTTGCCCCAAAATCTCTTGCTCTTCGAGCATCCTGTGGAGTATCTGCATTGGCCCACACTTGGAGGTTGGCCACCTTATCAGCCAAATCCAATAGTTTTCTAAAATCCTCGGTGAAAGAAGGCTGAACAAGGTTAACTTCACCTAATATTACTTCCCCTTTGCTACCGTCTATCGTGATAATGTCTCCTTCCTTCACTACCTTTCCGTTTACGACAAACTCCTTGCGTTCAATTGAAATATCCAAGGCTTCGCACCCCGAGACACAAGGCTTACCTAGCCCTCTTGCCACCACAGCAGCATGGCTTGTCATTCCACCCCTGCTGGTCAAGACACCCTGTGCTGCAAAAAGGCCATGGATATCGTCGGGAGTAGTCTCAGGTCGAACCAGAATAACCTTTTCTCCTGAATTACCAAGTTTCTCGGCATGATCTGCATCGAAAACAACTTTGCCCACGGCAGCTCCTGGCGATGCTGGGAGTCCTTTTGCTATGGGTTCATATTTAGCTTCTGGATCTATCTGTTTATGCAGCAATTGTTCCACCTGTTCAGGTTTAACCCTTGAGACAGCGTCCTCCGCGCTTATCAAGCCCTCCTCACACATGTCCACCGCTATCTTTACTGCCGCTCGGGCAGTTCTTTTGCCGTTTCTTGTCTGCAAAATGTAAAGCTTCCCTCTCTCTATAGTAAACTCTATATCCTGAACATCTTTGTAGTGTCTCTCCAACAGTTCAGCAGTTTGAACCAATTCCTTGAAAGCTGAGGGCAGCTCCTCTTTAAGGTCTTTTATGGGCAAAGGAGTCCTTATCCCGGCGACCACATCTTCCCCTTGGGCGTTCATAAGAAACTCACCGTAAAGCTCCTTTTCCCCTGTCGAGGGATTTCTAGTAAAGCACACACCTGTACCGCAATCATCCCCCAAATTGCCAAAAACCATGGTTACCACATTTACAGCGGTACCTAGATTGTCAGGAATTTTATTGATCTTACGGTACGTTTTTGCCCTAGGGGTGTTCCAACTGTTGAATACCGCTATGATGGCCATTCGTAGCTGCTCCCACACATCTTTGGGGAATGGGAAACCCTTCTCCTGTAGAACCAAGGCTTTGTATTTTTCAATTATCTTGTAGAGCCCCTCCGGGGGTATCTGGTAGTCGAAATTTACCCCCAGCTCCCTTTTTATCTCATGGAGTATGTTTTCGAAAAAGCTCACATCAACACCTAACACTACATCTCCAAACATTTGTATGAAGCGCCTGTAGCTATCTAGGGCAAAACGCTCATCCTTGGATTCCTCTGCAAGCATCTTAACGGTTTCATCGTTCAACCCCAAGTTTAAAATGGTATCCATCATTCCAGGCATGGATATTGCAGCACCTGAACGGACAGAAACCAGGAGAGGATTTTCACCACCAAAGTTTTTCCCCGTGATTCCTTCAAGTTGCCTTATGGCTGATACTACATCATCCCATATCTCATCCAAGAACTCATCTTTTCGCTCTAGAAAAGCAAGACACGCTTCAGTCGTTATGGTGAATCCAGGAGGCACCGGAAGACCAATCCTGGTCATCTCCGCCAAGTTGGCTCCCTTTCCTCCCAATAGATCCCTCATATCCGCTCGTCCTTCATCAAACATATAAATGTATTTCTTGTCCTTCATCATAGCAAATGCCCCCTTAGGAAAAACTATTGTTATCCCCTCAGATAATCCAGAATTTCCTGAGCTGTCTCCTCTATGGCCCTATTAGTAACGTCCATAACTCTACATCCAATACGCCTCATGATATTTCTAGCATATGATAGTTCCTCCTCGACCCTTTCCCACTGAGCGTACGTTGAAACATCTGCATCAAGGCCTAATAGGCGTAGCCTCTCTCTCCTTATGTTGACCAATTTCTCCGGTTGAACCGTCAAGCCAAAAACTTTCTCCGAGGAAACCTCAAAAAGTTGTTTTGGAGGATCAATCTCAGGAACCAAGGGAATGTTAGCGACCATGAACCCTCTGTGTGCTAGATACATGCAAAGAGGGGTTTTGCTAGTCCTGGAGACTCCAATTATAACTACATCGGCATTCAATAGCTCTTCAGGGCATCTGCCATCGTCGCATTTTATAGCAAACTCTATGGCCTTCACCCTCCGGAAATACTCTTCGTCCATGCGCCTCAATAATCCTGGAGTCTCCAGCGGCGCATGTCCGAGACGTCTCTGGAGCGAATCCAGGACCGGTCCCAAAATATCAATAATGTCCAAACCTTTTATGTTGGCTTCCTCCACGAACCACCTTCTAAGTTCATGATCTACCAGGGTGCACACTATTATTGCTTCAGCCTTCTCTGCTTCCTCCAAAACTTCCTGTGCCCTATCCCTATTGTTTATGTAACGAAACCTCTTAAGCTTAATGGAATCTGAGGCAAATTGGCTTGATGCAGCTCTGGCAACATGCTCAGCAGTTTCACCTGTAAAATCTGACACCACGAAGACTGTAGTTTCCATATATAACATCCTTTCGCATATGACGATCTTGAGACCCTAACCTTTTAACCTACTCAGATCCCCCACTGTGGAAAACAACCCTTTCGTCTCCTTTAAAAGGGCCAACCTGTTTGCTCTTACCTTCTCATCTTCTGACATAACTAATACGTTATCGAAGAACGCTGAAACATAAGGCTCCAACTGGGAAAGGATCTTGGTAAGTTCTTCCCACTCCTTTTGTTCTACAGCCTTGGCAACTTTACCCTTTATACTTTTTACCCCCTCATAAAGCTCCTTTTCTTGAACATCCACAAAAAGCGATTCGTTTGGGGCTTCTGGTACAGTATGAGCTTTTTCCAGAATATTGTTGACTCTGACCGCTGAAGTTACCAACCCCTTAAACCACTCTTCACCAGTTACCCTCGAAAAAGCTTCTGCAAACCTGTAAGCCTGAAGAGGATTTGCCCATGTAACATCAAGGGCAAGCTCCACCAACTCATGAGCGAACCCTTTTTCCTTCAACTGGAAAAGCAATCTCTGCCTTAGAAAATCCAAAACCTCATCTATTTTCTCTTCGCCCATCTCATGGAGACACCCGCTTGCTCTGACAACTTGGGCAATATCCAAATCTAAGTTCAATCCCCAAATTAACTCATTTATGCCTCTAGCAGCTCTTCTCAATCCATATGGGTCCTGAGAGCCCGTAGGCTGCAATCCTACCTTAAACCCACCCACTATGGTATCTAGTCTTTCCGCTAAACCTACTACCGCCCCCACTATATCAGTGGGCAAGGAGTCTCCTACATATGCTGGCAGGTATTGCTCGTACAACGCAAGAGCCACCCTCTCATGTTCTCCGCTCTTTTTCGCGTATTCTCTGCCCATGACTCCCCTAAGTTCTGGAAATTCATAAACCATGTTGGTCAATAGATCTGCCTTGGAAAGGTAGGCCGCACGCTCCACCAAGGGCTTTTCATCTCCCAAATCCAACAGGTCACATATATGAGCAGCAAGTTCCTTTACCTTCATTGTCTTATCGTACACAGAGCCCAACTTCTCCTGGTACACTATGTTTTTCAGACCTTCTACTCTATTTTTCAGGGGAACTTTCAAATCTTCCTTCCAGAAGAAAGCAGCATCAGATAACCTGGCTCTAAGGACCCGTTCGTTACCTTCTCTCACGTTAGCCATATTGGTTGCCCTGTTGTTACTAACTCCAATGAAGTATGGCTTGAGTTTCCCTGAAGAATCTCTCACCGGGAAATAGCGCTGATGATGCTTCATAGTCGTAACAAGAACTTCCTCAGGCATTTCGAGGAAATTTTCGTCAAACGTTCCCACAAAGGGTACAGGGTATTCAACCAAATAAAGGTTTTCCTCCACCAATTCTTCGTCCAACTGAGCCTTACCGTTTATTTCTTTTTCCAACACGGCAAGGCCCATCAGCATCTTTTCTCTCCTCTTTTGGGGATCCACTATTACATAGTTCTCATATAGCTTGGGGAAATAATCTTCAACTTTATCCAACTCAAAACTTTTGGCCCCCATAAATCTATGACCAGCAGTTTTCCTACCTGCTTGTACATTACCGTAAGAGAAAGGGACAACCTCTTCACCGTAAAGGGAAACAATCCACCTTATAGGCCTAGCAAACCTTATCATAGAGCTGTCCCAATACATATTCTTGGGGAAAACCAACCTCTTGATTATTTTTTCCAAGACCTCCGGCAAAATATCCCTTACGTTCTTCCCCTCAATCTTCTTGACAGCAAAGGCAAAATAACCGCCTCCTACCTCTCTCTTCTCCAAAGACTCCACATCCACTCCTTTGCTCTTCGCAAACCCTTTTGCTGCCTTAGTAGGGTTCCCATAGGCATCGAAAGCCTGTTCCCACGCAGGACCTTTGAAGGCTTCAACAAAATCTTCTTGTCTCTCCTTGAGATCTCTTACAAAAATCGTCAATCTGCGAGGCGTAGCAAATCCTTGAATACACTCATAGGACAGCCTCGCCGCATCAAACTCGCTTTTCGCTATCTCCTCTATCTCTTTTACAGCCCAGGAAACAAACCGAGCCGGTATTTCCTCTGTCCCAATTTCAAACAGAAAATCTTTCTTGTCCATCATAAAACCTCCCTATTCGGCCTCAAATTTACCCATGAGAGGATATCCCAACGCCTTCCGCTGCTCACAATAGGCTGCACAGCAGCGGCTTGCCAAATTGCGCACTCTAGCAATGTATCCTGTTCTTTCAGTTACACTTATTGCATTACGAGCATCAAGAAGGTTAAAAGTATGAGAGCACTTCAATACATAGTCGTATGCTGGCAAAACGATCCCCTCGTCAAGTATCCTTTTTGCCTCGGCTTCATACATGGAAAACATCTGAAAGAGCATATTAGTGTCAGCTATCTCAAAGTTATACTTCGAATGCTCCACCTCGCCCTGGAAATGAACATCGCCGTAGGTCACATCTCCGACCCAAGTAAGGTCGAATACGCTATCTACCTTCTGTACGAACATGGCCAACCTCTCGATACCATAGGTAAGTTCTACCGGGACAGGATTCATATCCACACCACCAACTTGTTGGAAGTAGGTAAATTGAGTTACCTCCATGCCGTCAAGCCATACTTCCCATCCTAGTCCCCAAGCTCCTATTGTGGGAGATTCCCAGTCGTCTTCCACAAACCGCACATCATGTTCCTCCGGCTCTATACCTAAAGCCCTCAAGCTTTCCAGATAAATATCCTGAACGTCTGCCGGTGTGGGTTTCAAAATAACCTGGTATTGGTAATAATGTTGCAACCTGTTGGGGTTTTCTCCGTAACGTCCGTCTGTCGGTCTTCTCGACGGTTCAACATAGGCGACACGCCAAGGTTCAGGGCCAAGGACCCTCAAGGTGGTTGCAGGATTCATGGTTCCAGCCCCAACCTCGATATCGTAAGGCTGTTGGATTATACATCCCTGATCCGCCCAAAATTTTTCTAGTCGCATTACTATCTCTTGGAAGTTCAATTTATTCCCTCCTCACATTCAAAGGCTTTATATAGACTTTTAGGTCGCGTACTTCCCTCGCAGGGTCTCCAACAAAACCCTATTACATTTTTTTATCACGTTTAATTGAACCCAATCAAGCCCTTTGCTCCATTCCACAAAGTCCGGTCTTTTAAGAAAAGATGACTTGTTAAGAACTGACAAAAAGAACGAATCCACTTTGACTCCGCCTTTTTGTTCTCTCTTGCATTCATCACAAAATATCCCCTCTGAGGTCAAGAGCCACCACTTACTTTCTTGACGTCGACATTCGCTACACATCCTGGTTTCAGGCGCTATGCCCCAAAGTTTAAGCCATCTCGACAAAAATCTCCACTCGACAAGCTCTGGGGGAATTTCAAAGTCTTCAAGCAACTTCATGGACCAATAAAAAAGCCCAAGAACTTCGTCGTTTTTTTCTTGAGGAAGCAAAACCTGAGCTAATAACTTCGCCCATTCCATAGCAAATTTGAGACGATCAGGCATCTTCCTCAATGTCCAAAAATCTTCTTTCACGTCCAGGTTTTTTAAATAACATCTGTTGTTAGACGTCCTATATATATCTACTGTGCCCCACACCAAAGGTTCAGTGGCTCCACCGAAGCGGAATTTCCCTCTTCCTCCCCCTGGAACATATATCCACGTGGGGCCGTACTTTTCCAAAAAGAAATATATGTTTCTGTCGCCTGTGGTAGTTTCCAATCTTCTCAAGACCACTCCCTTTGCGCGTATCGTGCCCTGCCGTTGGGCCCCAGACGTTAAATCAAAAACCATTGCTAGAGATATCCCATCCTTTTAAGCTCTCTTTCGGAGTTTCTCCATCCTGGCCTGACCTTGACCCACAAATCAAGATAAACAGGATATCCAAACTGTTTCTCTATCTCTTCTCTTGCCTTTTGCCCTATCTTTTTGAGCATCCTGCCTCCCTTTCCTATCAGGATGCCCTTCTGTCCCTGTCTCTCCACGTAAATATCTGCCCTTATGAATAAGCTATTTCTGTCTGGATATTCTTCCGGGCTCTTGAACTCCTCTATTACCACGGCAACTGAATGGGGAACTTCCTGTTCTGTTTCTTCCAATATTTTTTCCCTTATTATTTCCTCAGCCACGAATTTTTCCGTGAAATCCCCAACATACTCTGGAGGGTATAAAAGTCCTCCCTCCGGCAACATTCCTATTACCGTGCTAAGTAACTCTTCCACACCATCTCCAGTCAAAGCAGAAAGAAGCACCACAGCCTTTATGTCGATCCTCTCTCCATATAAGGCAACTAACCTTTCTTTTGCCTCCAAAGGATCCCGTACCAAATCTATCTTATTTATCACTAGAACTACAGGAGCTGAAGAGTTCTTTTTCATCCTTTCTATCATTATGTCGTCCTCAGCCCCCAGGCTTTGGGTCCGGGCATCCGTTATATAGCATATAAGGTCCACCTTCTCCATGACCTCACAAAGCTGTTTCTCCATGGCTTTCCCAAGAAGGTGCAACGCTTTATGCAATCCGGGGGTATCAATGAACACAACCTGCCCCTCAGACTCCCGGGTTATGACGTACCTCGTACACCTACGAGTAGTCTGAGGTTTAGGTGAAACTATGGAGAATTTCCATCCCAATAAGGCATTGATCAAAGTAGATTTACCAACGTTAGGCTTACCTACGAGAGCGACCATACCTGACCTAAATTTCTCTGAAGTCAATTTTGGTCACCCCCAATCCGGCCATCTTTGTTGAAAGGAAAGGGTAACAACTGTTCCAGACTCAACACCAAGGGACTTCCATTATTTTCCAGAACTACTTCCAAATGCCTGTTAAGCTCTACCATGACCTGAAGACATGCTCCACAAGGATAACAGGGGTTTTGTTTAAGAGAATACACGGCTATCGCCAAAGGCCTACTGCATCCTTGCACTACTGAAGCAGCCAATGCATTTCTTTCAGCACATATAGTAAGGCCATAACTAGTATTCTCCACGTTGCAACCGAGGATAATCTGACCATTCTCACAAAAGACCGCGGCACCTACCGCAAAGTTAGAATAAGGGCAATATGCTGCAGAGGCTGCCTTTCGGGCCTCAAAAAGCAATTTATTGTAATCTATCTTTATCTGACTTGTCCCTTCCATTTGAATCGGCTTTTTCCTCCTCTGGTTCTTCCATGTACCTCAATCTGACCTGTTTTATCCTATGTTTGCTTACCTCTACGACCTCTATGTCCCAAGGACCATATCTAAAATGTTGCCCCTGCTCAGGAAATTGACCAGAAATAGCAAGGATCAACCCCCCTAGGGTGTCAGCTTCATCAGATTCAAAATTGTAATCCAAAACTTCACTTAAGTCTTCCAATCCAATATATCCTTTGACCATGTAACTACCATCTTCTTTCTTTACAACCATAGGGGTTTCACTATCATACTCGTCTTGTATCTCCCCTACTATTTCCTCTAGAAGGTCTTCCAATGTAACCAATCCCGCCGTACCTCCATACTCATCCACTACTATCGCCATATGAACCCTCTTGCTGCGCATGACATCGAACAAATCAGCAATTTTCATGGTCTCAGGCACGAACAATGCATCTCTCTTAAACTCCTTAACAGGCGCATCCAATTTCCCTGCCACTATAACCCTCATGACATCCTTTACGTAAAGAATTCCTGTTATGTTATCTACGTTCCCCTCAAAAACCGGCACCCTTGAGTGCCCATAATCTTCAAAAACTTTAACAGCTTCACCCAAAGTGGTTTCTCCGGAAACAGCAACCATATCCGTCCTAGGAACCATAATCTCGTAAACCCTAGTTTCCTCAAAGGAAATAACACCGTGAATCATTCGCCTTTCCTCTTCCTCTATAACACCAGAAGCCTCCCCAATATTCACCATTTGCTCTATTTCTTCTCGCGTAACGAAGGTATGCCCCCCAGAAATATCAAGCTTCAAAAGAGCTCCGATGAATCTAACGATAAACCTCACGAAGGACAGAAAAGGGAGCACTAAATAAGAGAATAACCTCAAAACAGGCAAGGCAAACAATACTATTCGTTCAAAATGCGAGATAGCGACGCTTTTGGGAAGGATCTCTCCAAAGATCACTATGAAAAGGGTCATAGTTCCCACCGCTATCAAGAGCCCTTTTTCTCCAAATAGCAATACGCAAACCGATGTGGCTACTGCACTAGCGGCTATATTCACTAGGTTGTTACCTATCAATATGACAGAAAGCACCTTTTGCATGTCTGAAAGTAGCCATTCAATTGTTTTTTTCTTCTGCGGGAACCTTTCTTCAAGAGCAAGCAATCTTCCGCGCCCAACTATTGTTATGGCCGTCTCAGAAGCACTAAAAAAAGCCGAACAAAAAAGCAAGACAATTAAAACCGCAAATCCTGTATAAATATCATCTACCACAGACAAACCAGCCCTCCTGATCTTATTTTATCAATTCTTTATATTTATCTATAATTTTTTCTTGTAGTCTCCACATATGCTCCTTTTCTCTCTCTTCACAATGATCCATCCCAATAAGATGCAAAAAACCATGCACTATAACCAACAACAGTTCGTCACCGTAAGATTTTCCGTTGATCGGTGCATTTTCTTCCACCACCTCTGGACAAACTACCACATCACCTAACTCGACCACAGGCATATGCCTTGGAGGTACGAAGGTCCCCTTTTCCTCCCATAAAGGAAAGGACAAAACATCCGTAGGTTCGTCTATCCCTCTGTACCTTCCGTTAATCTCTTTAATAACCTCTTTATCCACAAAACTGAGGGAAAACCTGCACTTTATTACTCCCTCAACAGAGTCAGGTAAGCAGCTCCACATATCCTCAATAGCCTGCTCAAGGACTTCCAAATTTATTTCTTCAAGGCTTGTGTCATCACTTGCCACATCAATTTCCACTCTCTTCGTCACCGCTCTGGTCCCCCTCTGTTTTATTGTTTTCAGGCTCTAGGGAAGCGATCTTTCGCGAATGGTACATATGCCTAAGAGACTCTATGAAACTTTCTCTTATTATATGAACATCTCTTAAAGTTAAAGGAGCTTCGTCCAATTGAGAGTCCTTTATCTTAGTCTCCACAACATCATAAACTAAACCTTCAATGTCGGGCATGGTACGCTCTTCCTGCCAAACCGATCGTACCGCCGCCTCAACCGAATCTGCCAACATTACTATAGCTGTCTCGGCACTTTTGGGCTTAGGCCCCGGATAACAAAACTGAGCAACAGATACATAATCTCCCGCCATCTTGGCTTTTTTGTAAAAATATTGAAGGCAAGTTGTGCCATGATGTTCCACGATGAAGTCTTTGATCCTATCGGGCAACTGATAATCCTTCGCCAACTCAACTCCATCTCTGACATGGGAAACTATAACCAAAGCGGACATTGAAGGGGTCAATTCGTCATGGACATTTTCTCCAGGTCTTTGATTCTCCACAAAAAAGTGAGGCCTTCTCAGTTTACCGATATCGTGGAAATAAGCTCCAGCTTTAACCAAAAGAGAGTTTAAGCCTAATTTCTCAGCAGCGGACTCAGCCAAAGTTCCCACCATCAATGAATGATGATAAGTGCCTGGCGCTTCAAGCTGCAGGCGCTTCAAAAGGGCGTGAGATGGATGAGTTAGATCTAAAAGCTTTAGAGGAGTCAAAACTCCGAAAACTCTTTCCCATAATGGCAACACTGCGACTCCAATTATTGAAGATACTACAACGGACAGGATGAAAACTAAAACATCCCTTAAGTTCATCGGCAAAGCAAAACCAAACACAGCTGAAAGTACGGCTAAAATCACTAAGGCAGCCACTGTAAAGACTGACGAATATAATTTTCTTCGACTCCGGACTTTAGGTACCAGTAGATATCCTCCACACGTGCAAGCTCCCACCGCTGTCAAGCCTAAAATGGTATCCATCAAAGAATAGGCTGGAGATGCCAAAACCCCCAAAACACCTCCACCCAATACAAGGTGAAATGCCACTTGAGGTTCCAGTATAAGATACATCCATAACATTAAAGCTAAGGCCCCACCGCCAACCCCATCGAAATAGGTGGTTACAGCTATAAGGAACCACCCAAGAGCCATGGCCATCGTAACCAAGGCCTCATCCTTAAATTGTTGCGATATTCCTTTTTTCTTCATGTACCATCGGATCCAAATCCCCCACAAGGCAGAGATCGACGCCAAAAAGCTGAGGTATCTCCAAGGAAATTCCTCGGGCAAATAGCCCTGCATCAGGAGCATTTCCGCTCTCTCTGGCGTTACTATCTCTCCCTTCCAGACTATTACATCTCCGGGTTTTATACTTTTTTCGATAGGTTTGATTTGATTTTTCAAGTAATCCTTGTAGGCTTTTGTTGACCTAGTATCTAACCTCATTGCCCTCTTGAAGACATCCAGCAAAACCTGGTAAGCCACATTTTTCTCCGATGCAGTAAAATTTGGCACATCAAGCTCAGACCAAATATCTTCCTCCGAGATGCTTATAGGATGGGTTTTAAGCAATCTTTTGCCTGCAATAGATACGAACTTGAAGATCTCCTCTCTTTTATCTTCTGGAAGGGAATCAAGTAAATAGATCAGCCTATCGCTCAAAATATTTTTGTAATAACCATTCTCTAGGTGTTCCAGTTTTCCCTCAATTTCACTGACAACCTCAGGCTCATACAATAGAACACCAAAAACCCTCTGACTCCACTGTTCCTTTAGCCAGAGGGCCATGGCTTCATCTCTATAATTCATACCATACTGGGCAAAAAAAGTTTTAGTAGCTGGCTTACCTACAGAAAAGGAATGATCTCGCTCTTTCAACCACCAACCACTAGAGTAGATCAGGCATAAAATTATCACCCACACCGCTAAAGCGGCTAACAACTCTATATTGCTTTTCTCAAAGAATCTGTTTTTTTTACCGTCTTCACCGTTGTTCATATTTCTCATAGGCCTGCACTATTCTCTGCACTATCTCGTGTCTCACCACATCACTGCGATCTAAAAACACAAAATCGATACCTGGTATCCCCTTCAGGACGTCCTGTACAATCTTCAGCCCTGATTCCTTACCTGCAGGCAAATCTATCTGAGTTACATCTCCAGTCACCACTGCCTTTGAGCCAAACCCCAATCTGGTCAAAAACATCTTCATTTGTTCGGGCGTAGTATTTTGGGCCTCATCCAATATGATGAAGCTGTCGTTCAAAGTCCTACCCCTCATATATGCAAGAGGAGCTATCTCAATGACCTTTTTCTCCACATACTTCATGAAACGCTCTGGAGAAAACATTTCATAAAAAGCATCATAAAGGGGGCGCAAGTAGGGCTCAACCTTTTCCCTCAAATCTCCGGGCAAATAACCCAAGCTTTCGCCAGCTTCTACTGCAGGCCTTACCAAAACTATTCTCGTTATGGCTCCTTCCTTCAAAGCTGCTACTGCAAGGGCAACAGCCAAGTAGGTCTTTCCCGTTCCCGCTGGCCCTATGCCAAAAACGACGTCGTTCTTTCTTATCGCATCAACGTAGCGCTTTTGTCCCTCCGTTTTAGGCCTTATAGGTTTCCCCCTATAGGTCATACAAATTACATCTTCGTACAGAGACAAAAGATCTGCTTGTCCCTTCTCTGAAAACACGTTAAGAGCGTACGTCATTTCTGCCTTTCGGAGCGCATGGCCTTTCTTGGCAATCTTAATCATTTCGCCAACAAGATTCGAGACCAAAGTCACTACGTCCTCATCAGGTCCCTCTATAACTATTTCCCTCTCCTTAACGAACAACTGTACAGGGAAGCGTTCCTCTACCATGCGCAAATTCTCATCATGCTGACCTAAAAAACGAACCATAGTTGCTTCGTCGGGAATCACAACTACTGCGCTATAACTAATAACGTACCACCTCTCTCATAAATCTTAAGCACATTCCAAAACTTGCTTGTCCTACCTTTCCCGCACGACGCTTTTTATTTCAGGAATGTCCCTTTTTAAGACAGCCTCTACTTGGGCTCTCAATGTCTCTTGAGCAAAAGGACAACTGCCACATGCCCCCTGTAGTCTAACCTTTAAAACCCCATTTCCCTCATCAAATTCAACGAACTCTATGTCTCCACCATGACTCTGAAGGGCGGGTCTCACTTTCTCGTCAATAACTTCTAATATCTGCTTTTCTACCGACATTATATTCCCTCCACATCTGTTTTTATAAGTATCGCAAGTATC
>NZ_DAITZW010000037.1:0-14951 GCF_036847465.1 Thermovirga lienii
GGAACGAAATATAGGCTCATCTACATTAATTTTACACAATTATATGGACGTAACTGAGCAGAGAGGATATAATTATTACGTTAGTATGACGATTGGGAGGTGTGATACAGAAAAGGGAAAAGGCAAGTTGGTATGCGGGGAGCTTGGAAGAACATCTCTTTGATTGAAGGGAGGAGAAAGGAGTATGGCCTTTGAGATCAAGTTGTTAAAGGTTAATCTCACAGAGAAGAAAGTGGAGACGGAGGTCTTAGGTGAGGACATCGCCAAAAGGTGGATAGGAGGAAGAGGGCTTGGAGCTTACCTTATGCTCAGGGCGAAAGCCTCCAAAGTAGATCCTCTCGGTCCTGAAAATCCCTTGATATTTGCCTCCGGGCCCTTGAGCGGCACAAGTGCCCCGACGGGAGGCCGTTACAACGTAGTCACAAAAAGCCCCACAACCGGGTTTATAGCCTTCGCCAACTCTGGAGGTTATTTCGGTGCGGAGCTGAAGCATGCAGGTTGGGATGCCATCTACATTGAAGGTAAGGCGGAAAAACCTGTATATATTCTGATTCAGGACGACAATGTGGAGATAAAGGATGCGTCCCACCTCTGGGGTAAGGTTGTAAGTGAAACCGAGGCAACCTTGAGGCAAGAGATCGGAAGAGAAAAAGCAAAAATTGCTTTGATAGGGCCGGCCGGCGAAAACCTTGTAAAGATTGCTGCTGTCATGAACGATGGACACAGAGCTGCAGGGCGTGCCGGCGTTGGTGCCGTCATGGGCAGCAAAAACTTGAAAGCCATAGCAGTGATTGGTTCAAAGGGAGCACCTCAACCTGCGGACAGAGAAAAGTTCATGCAGGTCGTTAGGGAAAAGGTGAACATCCTGCGAAACGACCCCGTTGCAGGGGGCGGCTTGCCCAAGTACGGTACGGCTGTGCTGGTCAATATAATCAACGAAAACGGGCTATATCCCCACAAGAACTTCCAGACCGGTGTTTACGACAAGGCGCCAGAACAGAGCGGAGAGGCTCTAGAAGCCAAGTATCTCACCAAGAACAAACCTTGCTATGCCTGCCCCATAGGCTGTGGCAGGGTCACTAAGCTACCTCTCATGAAGGAAGAGTCAGAAGGACCAGAGTACGAGAGTATTTGGACCTTTGGATCCAATATGGGCATCAATGACCTTGCGTCCATAGTGACGGCAAACCACCTGTGCGACGAATACGGCTTGGATACCATATCCACGGGCTCAACTCTGGCGGCGGCCATGGAACTCTACGAGAACGGCCTGATAAAGGATGAGGAATTCGAGCCAGGCCCGCCCTTTAGGTTTGGCAACACAGAGGTACTGCACTACTACATAGACAAGATCGCAAAGAGAGAGGGTTTTGGTGACAAGCTCGCCGAGGGAAGCTACAGGTTGGCCGAGTCTTACGGCAGGCCGGAATTTTCCATGAGCGTAAAGAAGCTTGAGCTTCCTGCGTATGACCCGAGGGTAGTCCAAGGCCTAGGACTCCAGTATGCTACGTGCAACAGGGGAGGAGACCACGTAAAAGGTTACATGATAAGCCCTGAGATTCTTGGGTATCCCAAGAAAATGGACCCAACGGACACCAGTGAGGAAAAGGTAGCCATGACCAAGCTGATTCAAGAGGCCACGGCCTTGGTGGATTCTGCAGGGCTTTGCATCTTTACGTCCTTTGGCTTATGGGGAGACGACTATAGGGATCTGCTCAACAGCTTCTTTGGTTGGGACCTCTCTACGGAAGAGTACATAAAGATAGGCGAGCGCATATGGAATGCGGAGAGGATTTTCAACCTTGAAGCTGGCCTAAAGGCGGAGGAGGATACCTTGCCTCCGAGGATGATAAATGAACCAATGCCTGAAGGGCCTTACAAAGGGCAAACTTCCAAAGTCAAGGAAATGATGCCGGTGTACTACAAACTCAGAGGATGGAACCCCGACGGCACGGTCTCCGATGCCAAGAAGCAGGAGCTGGGCCTGTAGAGGTAGAGGTATAAGATGGCCAAAGTAAAACTTTTTGCGACGCTGGTCGAGATAGCCAAACGAAAAGAGATAGAAATAGAGGCCAAAACAGCCCGAGAGGTCCTTGACAAGCTCAAGGGCCTCTACGGGCCCTCTTTTGAAAAGGAACTGGAACATGGAATGATCTTCCTGGTCAACGGGAGGGACATAGCTCACCTTCAGGGCCTGGATACCCCTGTAAGCGAGGATGATGTGATTACCCTGTTTCCACCCATAGGAGGCGGCTAAAGGTGGCCTACAGCTTCAATTTTTGGAACGCCAAGGTTACCATTGAGCCCAAGCCGGACCTGAAGTACCTTTTCCTGGAGATAACGGGGCGGTGCAACTTGAACTGCCCCATGTGCTTCAAAAAGTCCTTCAGGGACACAGAAGGGGAAATGCCTTTTGCTCTGTATGAAAAGATAATGGAGGACTGCAGGGCCTTCCCCGAGCTTGAGTTGATCTACCTTGGTGGCATAGGTGAGCCCACCTTCCATCCTGATTTTGAGGCCATAGCCAAGGACATAAAATCCAGGGGATACGCCCTGGGCCTTTCTACGAACGGAACCCTCTTGACCGACGAGATGATAGGTTTCCTGGTGGGTATAGGGCTGGATGTAGTCTACTTTTCCATGGATACCTTGCCTGGAAATCCTATGAGCTTGGGGCATGCCTCCTCAGAAAAGGTCTTGGAGGTAATAAGAAAAATTTCAGAGATAAAAAAGGCCATGAAGAGGGATGCTCCTTCCATGGGAATAGAGGTAGTGGCCACGAAGGAAAATTACAAAGATCTGCCTGAGATGGTAAGGCTTTTTACCCGCCTGGGCGTGCAATCCGTAATTATTTCCAATCTTCTGCCCGTGGATGAAAGCCAATTAGATTACATTCTATATGATGAAAGTGTGGATATGACGAAAATCGAAAACAAACTACATGCCCTTTCGGGTAGAGGGCTTGCCATAAGGCTTTCTGCGTTCAGATTCAAGACGGAGCGGCGGTGCGATTTCGATGAGAGCATTTCGGCGGTAATAAGATATGACGGCTGCGTCTTCCCCTGTTATCGTTTGCTTCATTCCTACGACGAGTACATCTTCGGACGAAAAAAGAAGGTAGAGGCTCACTCCTTTGGCAACGCAGGAGACTCATCTCTTCATGATATATGGACCAGCAGGGAATATACCTGGTTTAGGTTTATCATGAAAAACTATGTTTATCCATCATGTACGGATTGCTCTTTGAGGGACGCTTGTGACTTTGTACTTTCCACAGAACAGGACTGCTGGGGCAACAGCCCTAGCTGTGGTGACTGTCTTTGGGCGAGAAACCTCATTCTCTGCCCAGTGCCCAAAAAAACGGCTTCCCGCTACCTGTAATTCACATGTAACGGGTTAGCAAGAACCGGAAGAGTATGGGTAGAACGGTCAGTATACTTATCAAGCGAGTAGTGTGCAGGGCGCTGACCAAGAGGGGGTTGGCGCCCACTTCATCTGCGATTATGCTCATTTGGCTAAGCCCTCCAGGGGAGGAAGCCAAAAGGCAGGTGCTGTAGTCCCATCCTGTTATCTTGTGGAGAATCCAACTTAGGACGATGCCAGAGACTATCATGGCCAAAGCCAGGATGAGTATGGGAAACCATATTGTAGAAAGCATCTGAAGTGTCTGTTTTGTTACCTGCTGAGCTATTGAAAGGCCCACGCCTATTCGAGCCATGGAACGGGCCAGAGGATGCACCCTGGGCGGTGAGGGAAGCTTAATGCTGAGGAATGCTACGAACAGTATGGTCACCAATAAGTCGCCTGCTGGAAGGCCCAATGCCCTGCCTATAAGGCCCCCGGTTACTGCCGTCAGAGACAGGATTAGTATTTCCTTGGGACTAGAGTTTTTCTTTGTATTGGAATCTTTGACTTTTATGTTTTCTGTGGGTTTTTTAGCAGGGCTGTTCTTTTTGTTCATCCACTGAGCCAAAAAGGGCATTAGCACTAGAAATAAAATTACGCGAAAGACCTGAAGAAGCGTTATGGTAATCGTGTCCGCATTGAGAGAGAGGCTCAAGAGGGCCATTTCAGAAACTCCTCCAGCGGTTGAGCCCAGAAGGGCTGTGGGAAGGGGAAGGTCCGTCATGTAGTAGAGCAGAAAGCCTATGCCCACCGAGGCAGAGAGCATCCAAGCAGCCACTATCAAGGCAGGAAGGGCTGCCTTCTTGAGCATGTTGGCAGTCGTTCGGTCCACCATGAGGCCTATGTAGCTTCCTATTATGAGCTTGCTCAGGAAAGTTACCTCCACGCTGGGGAAAGGAAAGGTTACGCCAGATGCTCCCAGCATAGATGCAAAAAACAAGGCTCCTAAAAGGTCGGGAGCAGGTAGGCGTAGCCGTTCGAAAATTTTCCATCCGACGATTCCCATAGAAAAAAGCACCAAAAGGCCCATCAAAGGATGCCGCACCTCCAGCATTTATCTATGCATGTATGTATTTGCGCATTACTGCGTGCTCCGTCAATTCTATCATTGAATGGCACAAAATGTTATCTTGCAAAACTTGCTCAGTTTATTAGCACTATTTGAAAGATCTTGACACAATGAACCATACAACATGAAAAATTCAATCTGTGAGATCCACGTCGAAAATATGACAGAAAATTTCTAATAAACGAAACCCTTTGACAAGCTTGGACAAAAGCAATAAAATACATCTGTGAACAAGATTTTCATAATGTAAAAAATGGTTTATTTGATTTAGACATGTAAACTCAAAACACATTTAAGTTCATTTCTAAAGAAGAGGTGGGAGTAAAATGGCAAAGTACACGTCGCAGGAACTAATGGAAATGGAGCACAAGTATGGTGCTCACAACTATCATCCCTTGGAAGTGGTCATCTCCAAGGCTGAGGGTATCTGGGTCGAGGATCCAGAGGGAAGGCGTTACATGGACATGCTTTCTGCTTACTCGGCTGTCAACCAGGGTCACAGGCATCCCAGGATCATCCAGGCTCTTAAGGAGCAGGCGGACATTCTGACCCTTACGTCCAGAGCCTTCTTCAACGACCGTTGGCCCCTATTTGCGAAGAAGCTTGCGGAGCTTACCGGCAAGGACATGGTTCTTCCAATGAACACAGGCGCCGAGGCCGTTGAGACTGCCATAAAGACCATGCGCAAGTGGGGATACAGAGTAAAGGGAGTTGAGAAGGACAAGGCTGAGATAATCGTCTTCGAGCAGAATTTCCACGGCCGCACCACCACCATCATCTCCTTCTCCGTGGATCCCGTGGCAAAGGATGATTATGGACCATACACTCCTGGTTTCGTCATCGTTCCTTACGACGATCTTGAGGCAGTGGAAAAGGCGATCAATAAGAACACCGTCGGTATATTAGTGGAGCCCATCCAGGGTGAAGCGGGCGTGGTAGTTCCCAGTGACGGCTTCCTCAAGGGCCTTGAGAAGCTGGCGAAGGAGAACAACGTCCTCCTTGCCGTGGACGAGATACAGACCGGTTTCTGCAGGACCGGAAAGCTTTTTGCCTTCCAGCATGAGGATGTAGATCCCGATATCATAATCATGGGTAAGGCCTTGGGTGGTGGCGTGATGCCCGTATCTGCCGTAGCGGCCAACAAGGACGTGCTGGGCGTATTCGAGCCAGGAAGCCATGGTTCCACCTTCGGTGGCAATCCCCTCGCCTGTGCCGTTGCAATGACTGCCATCGATGTCCTCCTTGAGGAGAACATGGCGGAGAGAGCCAAGGAGATGGGAGAGTACTTCATGGCCGGCTTAAAGGCGATCAACTCCCCAAAGATCAAACAGGTCAGAGGGAAGGGACTTTTGATTGGCGTGGTGCTCAATGAATCCGCCGGCAAGGCCAGGAAGTACACCACGGCCCTTAAGGACAGAGGCATCTTGTGCAAGGAGACCCATGACTGGATCATCAGGTTCGCTCCTCCTTTGGTCATAACCAAGGAAGAGATCGACCAGGCTTTGGAGATCATCAGGGAAGTCTTCGCCTAAGTTATACATCGAAAGAAAAGGCATAGAGTAAAGCAGAAGAGGGAGCCTTGTAAGAGACGAGGTTCCCTCTCTTTCATTTTAATGATTTGGATTTGCCACAGGGATTGGGTTGACTATGTAGAGCCTTGGAACGTTTATGAGTCTATTGCAGGCTCCACTCAATCTGTGCGGAGAAACCGTGGTTTTTACACGACTTCCCGAAGCGCCCCCAACCGTTTATGTGGAAAGTTATGCCGTTGCGATTTGCCAAAGAGAGGCCTAAGTTGATAAAAAAGAGGTCTTTGTCCATGGTTTCTTTGTATAGGATGCTATTTTCACCATAAAAAGCTTTTATGTCTATGTCCTTGCCCTTCAGCAAATGAAGCCACGCAAAGTCTAAATGGGAGTTGAAGCTTGTGTTGTGAAGTTTACGTGCCGTTTTGGCGGAAAACCCTATGACGCCTTGGATAATGTTGGTGTCAAAGTCGTCATAACCCATCCCCCCGACCTCGTTGTAGCTCTCTCTTTTGAAAAGCTCCCAGCTTAGGCCTATATAAGGGGTTATGCTCCATGATTGGAGTTTATCTATAGATGTATAAATAAAGCTTATATCGTTAGATATGGACCAGCTCTGAAACCTTGCAGTAGCGTTGTTTACCACTTGTTTCCTGAAACTATAATGATCTATATGCCTATAGCCTATTATGTCTACCAATGCCCAACGGTTGAATTTTTTGGCTATATACTTGTTTATGTGCCATTCTTTTTGTTTTTCCCAGTCATATTTTGCCATTGGCACATTGGTAAACCATATGTTTCTTTCCGTATAGCCTGCGCATATGCCCTCGATTAGGCTGTTGTTTCGTCCATGGTCGTACCCCAAAGCTATACCTATTGTTTCTGTGTCGAAACCAGCCGGGCTTGTCTCTGAAGGTTTGCGGGTGCTTTGACTTTTGAGAAGTTTTCCATAAAAAACAGGCTCTTTGCGGGGGTTTTCTAACTGATTTCCAATCTTATAAAGCAGCATATTTTTAGGAACGTCTCTTCCTTCTACGGCAGCCACTAGGCCCAAAGCTTGTTCGGAAAAAGAGTATGTAACCATGCTGCGATAATGCCATTTCCCGTTTTCGTAATCCCATTTCGGTGCCAACAAGCAAAGAGAACCTGTTTTGTCTTCGAATGCCACGTAGTCGAAATTGCCATCTAAAGAGTCAACAGTTAGGAAGCTGTACTCCCCTGGAGCCTGCAAATTTGAGATGTCGATATTTATTTTTCCATCAAGGTATGCTTCCTTGATGATTGCTGCGGGAGCATGGTTATCCGCTATGATTTGTAAGGTTGCATCCGATCCTTGGGTGTAACTGTTTGTAGCAAGTTGGCTTCCTTCCGTTATTATCAGGGTTCCTTTTCTATTGTAGGAATTATTTGCAAAAGAGTTTCCTTCCAGCATGAGAGAGCCTTTCCCATCTTTTATCAAAGAGCCAAAACCAAAGATGCTGGCTGAAATGTTATTTTTTATGTTCACATTGATGCTCGAGCTTTCGTCTCCCAACAGAAGGTTGGAACCGGAGAGAGTGGTGCCGTCATAAAGGGTTATGTTGCTTCCTTCAGTTGCAACCAATGCTGCGCTTTCTTTGCTATAAAGTTCTCCTGAATTATAGAAAGAGCTTTTCTCCACGAAAACTGCGTAGCTGTCTTTGCCATAAACGGCTATCTTGCCGCTGTTGGAGCCTGTAGAATTGCCATAAATGTACATGCCGTAGGACCTTTCTCCGTAAGTTATGATTCTTCCGCTTTCCTTGTTTGCTATTGATGAAGAGTCGTAGGCGACTGAACCATGTGCTTCATTGCCATGAGTTATTATCGTTCCTGTGTTCTCCCCGTATGAATTATGGGATACGACCATACCTGCGGCCCCGTCGCTCCATGTTTCTATTGTTTCCGAACTCAAATTGAAAAGTTGGGATGAATTGGTACCGAGCATTCCGATAGCGTTTGGTCCATAGGTGATAATGTCTTTGTAATTTCTTACTGTCGACCCATTATTAGCGACAAATCCAAAAGCTTCATGCCCATAGGTCGTTACCGTTCCATAATTGTCAGCGGTAGAGTAATCATTTGCGTATATTCCAGGGGAATTTATTCCTCGGGTGGTTACTGCCCCAGTGTTTGAAGCGGAGGAAGATTGGGATATATAGATGCCGAAGGACTCGTCGCCAAGAACATTGATTGTGCCACTGTTGGTTAGTGAAGAGTTTTGAAGAGCCCATAAACCGTAGCCGTTTGTGTTTTGGCCTATTTCAATTAGTCCTTCGTTTTGCACCTCAGCAAACCAAGTGCCTGCCATTCCGCGGGACATTTTGCCGTAGGTTCTTATGATTCCTGAGTTTATGGCTGTTGCATAGAAAGCCAAAATTCCTGATGCACTCTCATTTTCTGTTACGATGGTTCCAGAGCTTGTATTTCTAAACGTAGAATTTTCCCTTACATTGGTTCCGTAAGCTCCTATGCCATATGTATGAATCAAACCGCTGTTTTCTCCTGAAGATGTTTTAGTAACATATAATCCGTAAGCTCCCGAACCCATTGTAATTATGCTGCCATAGTTGAATATATTGGAGCTTTCCGTTCCGTAGATTCCGTAAGCGCTGCTGCAGAAAGTTTTAATTTCCCCATCTGGGGCGTTAACCATTGTGCTGGTGCTCCCCCACATTCCATGCAATGCTGTGCTGTAATTGTAAATGCGACCAAAGTTTGTGCTATCACCATACAAGGTTTTGTTTATTATCAGGCTTTCCTCGGGATTGTCCTCGGCATGGCCTGTCGAGTGAAATGGATGGGGAAATAAAAGGATCACAAGGCACAAGTAAAAGATCGCGAAAAAGCTTCTCTTCACGACTTTCTTACACCTCGTATTCCAGCATTCCGAAGTTAGGTCTTTAATTTTTTTTGTGGCATGGCATGTAGCGTTGCGCTTGATAGCGTGACGTATTGAAGTTCAAAACCTAACGGATAGATCATAATTATAATGCACGTTTTGGGTATAACCAAAGGTTTTAGAAAGCAAATTGCTCATAATAAATATTCTTGTCAACGGACAGTGAAAATGTCACCCTAAAATGTCTTTAACGGGACAGTGAAAATGTCCCCTTTTGGACCCCTACTCATGGTTACATTTTCTCTGTCCCCTTACAGGGTGACAATATCACTGTCCGGCGACACATCCTTTTTTGTTTCTTGTTTTTAGGAGCTTAAAATGATAAATTTTTAGATATATTATGCAGAATCTAAAAAGTAGGTGAATTCATTGTATTCGAGAAAATATGCTTTGTTTCTCCTTTTGATGGCGTTTTTGTTTTTGGGTTCCCATCCCCTTCTGGCTGCAACCTTTGAGGAGTACATGAAGATAGGCTTTTCTGCTGCACAGAGCGGCAACTTCAAAAAGGCTGCTGCGGCGTTCAGGCTAGCGGTGAAGGCCGACCCCGAATCAGCAGTGGCCTATTACAACTTGGGGGTAGCCTACCAGCGCCTTGATATGCTCAAGGAGGCGGAAGAGGCTTATAGATATGCAATAAAATTTAGGCCCGATTACTCTGGATCTTATCTGAACCTAGGCAGTATCCTAAACGTCATGGGAAGGCCCAAGGAAGCCCTGGAGGTACTCAGCGAAGGCCTTTCAGTGGACACCGGGAATCCGGCACTTTATTACAACATAGGAGCTTCCTTTGAGAAGTTGGGAGATGACCCAAAGGCCTTGGAAAATTTTAAGAAGGTAACTCAACTGGCTCCAGATTTTCCAGATGGGTGGTTTCGCTGTGGAGCTGTATTTGAAAGAATGAAAGGATTTAACGAGGCCGCCGCTTGTTATAGAAAGGCTCTTACGCTAAACCCAGACCTGGCTTCTGCACTTTTTAACCTGGGAGCTGTTTTGGGGAATATGGGGGACTGGAGCGGACAGGCAAGCTATACCGAAAAGTTCTTGGCAAAGAGGCCTGAAGAAGCTTTAGGATGGTACAACTTAGGGGTAGCTAGACTGCACCTAGGGGAAATCCAAAAGGCGCAGGAGGCTTTCCAACGAGTTGTAGAGCTTGCTCCTGACTATCCCTATGGGTGGAACAATCTCTCTTTGTGTTTCATCAAAAATGGAAGGTACGTTGAGGCAGTGGAAGCTGCAAGCAGGGCCGTGAGTTTGGAGCCCGGCCTTGTAGTGGCATGGAGCAACCTGGGATTTGCCCATTTGGGTGCCAAAGATTTTAAAAAAGCTGAAGATGCTTACAGAAAAGCCTTAGAGTTAAACCCCAAATTCAATGAGCCTCATTTGGGATTGGGGCTTGTATTTTTAGCAAGGGGAGATTTAAAGGGGGTAAAAAGAGAGCTCGAATTTTTGGAAAGAGCAAAAAGCCCTTTGGCCGCAAAGCTGAGGCAGAAGGCAGGACTATGAGCAAAGATACCCATGGGGCGTAAAAAGGTTTTTGGGGATAGTTAATCTTTATCTTTTAGGAGGTAGTGATGAGGCCTTTAAGAGTTATTTTAGTATTTTTTAGTATCGTGGTGCTGTTTCAGTCTCCATCTTTTTCGGAAGAACCGCTTAAGGAAGGTGTAGCTCCCGATCCCATCCAAGCAGCGAGCAATTTCATAACCGGCCTTACTGGCCAAACACCTGCAATGTTGGGACTAGCTGGTGATTTACAGGATCTTGCCGCAATAGGAGAAGCAATTATTGCAGGAGATTTTAGTAAGGCGTCCCATAAGCTAGGGGAGGTGACTGCCGGCAAGGTTATAGGCTATACCGCTCCGGCCATAGGTCAAATAATAGCCATAGGCAACATAGGGAAAATGGCAGGAGATGCGGCCGTTACGTGGGTGGGTCAGAAGAACTTTGAAAAAATATACGCCACCATGCTTGAGGTTGTGGGGCCCGTGGAGAATTGGCCCAAAACCAGGGAGGAAGCCTTAAGGGATGAGTTTTTTCAGGCCACCATGGCCGCAGAGTATAGATATCTTGAAACTTATTTAATAGAGAGAGGATATGCCAAAGACAGAGCGGAAGCCGAGAAGGTGGCCATAGACATGATCCTTGCGAAAGGGTCTTTTGAAAGGTTATGCAACCAGTATGGGCTGGAGGGCAAAGAGCGAACTTATGAAAACCTGAAAAGGGAAATAGAATCAGAGGCCCAGGTTTCAGCAGAGATGGCCAGAGAAAAAGAGTTGGCCAGGGTGGAAGAGTTAAAAGCAAAAGAGGCGGCTAAAGAAAAACAAGAGGAGGAAGCCGTTGAGGCCGAGTTGGTCAAAGAAATGGCAGCCCTAGACAAAGAAAAAGAACAAGACGAATTGGACGAAAAGCCCAAACCGGAGCAATCTCCATCTCTTCCCAAGCCAGGTGACACCCTGGTAGTTCCGGTGGATGAGCAAGATGACAAGCCCAAACCTGAAAAGCCAAAACCCACAGAGTTAATCTCTTGGAGTGTCTCTTCCAGCGCGGGAGAAGACCAAACAGCGTTTACCGTTACGGTGAATAACATAAGCGGCAAAACGATCGAGGGGTTTGCCTGCGAGGTAGAACCTATAGGCAGTTATTCGGAAGGTGGAGTGGGTTGGGGATCTAGTCCTTCATTCAGCATCATTGCGCCAGAGCAGAGCATAAGTTTTGTGGTTTTAGCCATGGGAGATGTCAAAGGAGTGGGGCTCTCCTTTAAGGGTAATGGCAAACTTCTGGGAGGCCAAGAACTTGCTTCAATACACAGGAAAAAAGAAATTTCGGCTGATGGCAGCTATAGAGGAGGTTTTGCGGGGAATGGAATCTCGGGAAAAATTTCCATATCCATCAGGGGTAGTTCAGTGAATGGTGCATTGAGCGGAAATTATAAAGATTCCAACCAAAATGTCTCAATAACTGGAAGCATATCCGGATCTTATAACCCTGAAACCGGTGGGATATACGCTAAGTGGTCTGGTATGGCAACAGGCAGCATGCGCTATGAGGGGAAGCTGCACGATGTATATGAGCCCATATTTGGTAAACTTGAAGGTGTCATAAAGAAAGGAAGCTTGGCTGGTTCTTGGTCTGGAGGTAGTGAATACGTGGAGCTCAGTGGTTCCTGGGAGGCAAAATAGACATAAATAAAATTCTTCAGATGCGATTTACCCAACTTCACTGCACGATATAGGTAAAACGGCTGTTCCTTACGAAATACTGACAAAGCCTGGTAAGCTAACGCCTGAAGAATATCGGGCCATGCAAAAACACACCATAATTGCCGGTGAGGTTATTGAGGCAGCGAACAAGGAGTTTAGAGATAAATTTGGCGTGGATAGCTATCTTGCCCTTGCAAGGGACATAGCCCTGTATCATCATGAGAAATGGAATGGCAAAGGATATCCTTACGGACTGTCAGGACAAGACATTCCTCTGGCCGCTAGGATAGTCGCATTGGCAGACGTGTACGACGCATTGAGAAGTAAAAGACCCTATAAAGAACCATGGTCCCACGAAGACGCGATGAGAGAGATAATAAGACAAAGCGGTGAGCACTTCGATCCTGTGATCGTGGAGGCGTTTATAGAGTTGGAGGACCGCTTTTGCGAAATATCTAAAACTTACTCAATTATAAGCCAGAAGGCTCCACCCTCTACAGGGTGGAGATGAATGGCTGATTGTGGTACATTATTCTTATGGAGCTACAGATGACTAAATCAGAAAAGATAAGAGAAAGCCTGAGTAGAACGAAAGATATAAGACAAAGGCAGGTTGCAAGGACTTACGTTCTCAAACTTGAAAAACTCTCCAGGGACAAGAGAAAACTTTTAGAAAGAGCCTTCCTTGAAGCCAAATGGCTCTATAACTGGACTATTCATCAAGAAGACGTTTTCTCCATAGACGGAAACAAGGTCAAAAAAGTTCACGTAAAGGTAGGAGAAGACTTTGAAGAAAGAGAACTTACAATTCTTGGTTCTCAGGTGCGCCAGGAGATAGCGGATAGGATTAAGGATAGCATAAAAGCTTTGTCACGACTGAAAGAAAACGGCATGAAAGTAGGAAGACTAAAGCCAAAGAAGAGAGTAAATTCCATACCCTTCAAGCAATATGGAGTGTCTCACAAAATTGACTTTGAAAAAAAGAGAGTGCATCTTCAAAAGCTTGGTTCATTCAAAGTGAGAGGATTAAATCAAACACCTGAGAATGCGGAATTGACAAAAGCCTTGCTCGTTCGCAAGCCTTCAGGCTATTACGTTCACATCACCTGCTATCTGCCAAAGGAAAACAGAAAATCAATAGACAAACCGATAGCTATAGATTTTGGAGTGAAAGACAAGCTAACACTATCCAACGGACTGAAGATTGACTTTGAAATTCCGGAAAGCAAGAGGCTAAAAAGACTTCAGAAAGAACTTGTAAAAAAGGAGAAAGGCTCAAAAAACAGAGAAAAAACAAGGCAAAAGCTTGCAAGGGAATATGAGAGAATAAACAACAGAAGGAAGGATGCGATAAACAAAATTATAGCTTTCTTAAAGTTCTACAGCCTTGTGATATTTCAGGATGACAGCGTAAAGTCGTGGCATGAAGGGTTATTTTCAAGGGAGGTTCAATACTCGGGGATAGGAAAGTTGAAAGAGAGGTTGTGTTCCAGCCTCCTGCCTGTCCTTGAGGTTGACCGCTTTGAACTTACTTCAAGGGTGTGTTCTAAATGCGGGGCATATTTTGAGGATCTCAGGCTTTCTGACAGAACTGTTTTCTGTCCTGAGTGTGGTAATTTCATGGACAGAGATTTAAATGCGTGTTTAGTGATGCTAAAAAAGGTTTCACCCGCCTTAAGGGTGGTAGGGCAGGGGCTGCCCGAACTTACGCCTGTGGAGAGGGAAGCCTCTGCACGAATATTGGGGTCTAACCCTCATATTCGTGTAAGCTACCTCGTTGAAGCAGGAAGCTCCATGCTCTATAGCATGGAGTAGTTCACGAAGACGTTGCTGATATCATATTATAAAAACTACAAAGCTTTCCTGCGGCTATTAGCATAAAAGTAATTTATGCAGAAGAAGCCAAGCGAGGTGATAGAGATGAAGCTGAAAAGTGCCTCTTATGGGCGTCTTTCTCATAACGCCAAATGTTCCCGATGCAGGGCAAAAGCAATTATCTCCCTTCCTAGTCACCACGCGAATTTCTGCGAGGATTGTTTCCTGGTCTTTTTCCATAAAGCCGTTAATAGGGCCATGAAAAAATTCCCCATAAGGCTGGATACGCCCATCATGGTGGCTGTATCTGGAGGGAAGGACTCTTTGGCGTTGTGGGATGTTCTTGCAGATCTTGGTTTTACCACCAAAGGGATTCACATAGACCTTGGGATACCGAACTTTTCAGAAGCCTCGAGGTCGGCTTGTGAGGAATTTGCCAAATCCCGTGGCCTTGAGCTTTCGATCTATGAACTGAAGGATCTTTTTGGCTTCAGCCTGCCGGAGATCGCCAAGCTTAAAAGCAGCAAGGTGTGTTCTGTGTGTGGAACATTGAAGCGGCAATTTTTGAACAGGCTTGCCCTTCAGGAAGGTTTTTCCGTGATAGCCACGGGGCACAACCTGGACGATGAAGCCAGCAGGCTTTTGGGCAACACTCTAAGGCACAGGGACGCATACCTACAAAAGGCATATCCTTTCTTGCCTGCCGGCCCAGGGTTGGTGGCTCGAATGAAACCCCTCTTCCGCCTCGAATCGGAGGAGATACGCATCTACTGTAGGGTCAGGGGTATCAAGTATTTTGGAGACAAATGTCCCTTTGCCCGTGGGGCTACAAGTCACATCCTCCTCGAGGCCCTTCAGTTTATTGAATCCCAAATGCCGGGAACCAAGCGGGATTTTCTGTTTGGGTTCCTTGATAGGCAGACTCCGCCCCAGTTTGAGGATGCCCTTTTGGGCAACTGCTCTGTTTGCGGTGCTCTCTCCTATCAAGACATATGCAGTGTGTGTCGTCTGAAGGA
>NZ_DAITZW010000038.1:0-13560 GCF_036847465.1 Thermovirga lienii
GATTCAATCGAACCGATACGGAATGGAAACTGTCCTATACTTTGACTTATCTGTGATTTTCGGTGTTTCTTCGAATAGATACCCAAAATGTTTTCCCTTTCCAGTCTCCAAGCCCTTAAAGGCTCTTACATGTCTTTCCTCCATCTTGCGTGGCTCGACCTTCACCAATTTCACGACATTGCCCCGCTAGTGTTCGCAGGTATAGGGGGCGAATATAGGCAACTTGATTAAATTATCAGACATGCATTTACTTACAAAATTAAATGTGCTATCTTAAAAACAAAAAACATTGGGGTGTTAGTATGAAACCTTCAATTATTGTTATTACTACGGGAACTAGTGTTCTAAGGAACAAAGCTACAGACGAGGAAAGAGAGATATTAAACAGGACGGCCAACAAGAAAGAAACTGATTTATCCCATGAAGAAAAAAGCACTATAGATGATATAGCAAAACGCCAAAGCGACCTTTTGTATAAATGTTCAATCCCGGAAGTTAGGAAGCTTAGCGCAGAATTAAATGGCGTCCTGGGATTTTATCGATCGTCTCTAGAAGAGGGGCAAAATAACCTTCATTTCTTGTTAAGGAGCGACACATATCAGGGGGCCAAAGCTGCTGAAGTGATAAGCGAGTGGATGGAAAATAAAGGGCTTAAAGTGCAGTCTGAAAACTTTCCTGGTCTCAACACATCTAGCATAACGGATTTCACTTCAGCCATGTCGGATTTAATCAAATGGTGTGATCAAGTTCTGCCTGCTTACTCTAAAAATGGATATAGAGTGGTTTTTTGCCTGGTAGGGGGATTCAAAAGCTTTCAGGGGTTTATGCAAACCTTGGGAATGTTTTACGCTGATGAAAGTGTGTATATTTATGAGAACTCAGATGAACTATTGCGGTTGCCTAGAATACCAGTGGACCTGGAAAGCTCCTTCGCCTCGGTGATAAAGGAAAAGCATGCCATTGTCAGGAAAATGCTTTACAAGGAAATCCCAGCCTCAGAGTGTCAGGGACTTCCCGAAATCATTCTATATGAAATTGACGGTTTTTGTTCTCTGTCGCCTTGGGGAGAGCTGATATTCAATAAATTCAAGGAAAAATATTATTCCTCAGAGGTACTGTTACCCCCTCCGTCTACAAAGATAAAGATAATAAAAGAAAAAGCTTTAGAGAATATTTCAAGCGATGCGGCCCGCATTAGAGATTTCAATGAAAGACTGGATGACCTTGCCAGATTCTTGGAGACCAAACAAAACATAAATAGACTTGATTTCAAGAAGCTGAAAGGTAATCCTATGCCACCGTGCACTCATGAAGCAGACTTGAGTGCAGATAAAGGGGCGTGGCGCATCTTTGGATATTTCGAAGGAGAATGTTTTGTAATACATCATGTGGGAGAATCTAATCTTCACTAAAAATTGCTAGATATATATCCCTTAAATTGTCCCCTTTTGGTGCTTTACTTGCGTTAGGGGGTGCTTTTGATGCCTAAGGACAGTTCATCTGTAAGACTTAGCAGACTTTTGAATTTAATAAAGGACTTTATAACCAAAGAATCTATCAATAAAGAGGATCTTTACCATCGGCATGGCTACGCGAGCAAAAAAACCCTACAGAGAGACTTGAATTTTCTAAGGTATGAGTTGGACGTCCAAATTATCTATGACCGTAGGAGCAGAACATATCGGCTTGCTGAGTGTGGGCCTGGTTTCATGGTAAAATCTCCTCTTTCAGAAATGGAAACTTTAGCGCTGCTAGTGGGGACAAAGCTTTCAGGACACTTTTTGCCCTTCCTTTCTGAATCTACCAAGGAACTTATATCCAAGCTTAAAAAACTTATGCCAGAGAGCAGTCGTTTTCAGGCTGATACCCTATCAGAGGCAATAATACTAGCCAATCCTGTCTCTAGAATAGACGGTAGTATTTTCAAAAAAGTGGTGGACGCAATACATGCAAAAAAAGTGATAAAGGCCCAATACCGGTCGCCATACGAACTGCCCGTACCCCAGGAGCGAGTTCATCTTATCTCTCCTTGGTTTTTATATTTTAAGCATAAGGCTTGGTATGTATGGGGTAAAAGTAACCAATACGACAAAAGTGGCTCTTTTAGGATAAGTCGTTTTCGTTATGCTGAAATACGGGATGATATGAAATATGAAGAACCTCCCGAGAACATCAGGATAGAAGATTTGATTCACTCCGAAAATCCCTTTTGTGACGAAACTTATGACCTCAAGTTGAAAATAAAGGAACCTTTTGCCACTTCCGTAAAAGACATGCTCAACATGTATCCCCAGCAAAACATAATAAAAAAACCAGATGGGACAGTAGTTTTCTCTGCAAAGGTGCATAACCTTGAAGAAGTGAGCAGATGGGTTCTTTCTTCTGCCGATTGTGTAGAGATTTTAGAGCCCCAGGAACTGAAAGAAATAGTTAGGAAAAAGGCGATGACAATACTAAAAACCATTGGTTAATAGGAGTGAACAAATAATGTACAGAAGGATAATAACTACCGTAGGTACATCTCTTTTAACTAACCGAGATCGGCCATGGGGAGGCTGGAGGCCTCAGGCCAAATGCGAACTTCCTGATCCTATATCAGTAAGGAAATGGCTTAATGATACTGATCCAGCTTTAGCAAGTGCCGAAACAAACACCTTGAGAGCCATGGATATTTCTGAGCAAGATGAGCTGGTTTTTTTGCATTCTAACACTGAGGAGGGCACGTTTTGTGCTGCTCGACTAGCAGAGTATTACGAAAAGATTGCAGCAAGAACTACCATGGAAAGAATAGAACAACTAGGCTACAGCGCATCAAATTTCGATAAGGGGCTTAAGTGTCTTATAGATATTGTTGTAAAGCACGTAAGAGAAAGCAGAAATAAGGGGCAACTTCCTATTATTTGTGCAACGGGAGGGTTCAAGGCCGAGATAGCCTTCATGAACTTAATTGGCGCTTTGATGGAGGTAGAAGTTTTTTATATGCACGAACTTCATAAGGAGGTAGTAAGACTACCTATTTTGCCTCTTGCATGGGATGTTGCTTTCGTAGAGGAGAACAAGGACTTTTTTACTTGGATAGAAGAAGAGCCCCGTTCCAGTTCAGAGGTTGAAAGCTGGCTGAAAAAGGAGCCTAAATTACGGCCTCTTGTGGAAGATGCCCATGATGGTTGTACATATCTAACTAGTGCTGGGCATATGCTTTATAAGGCCGCAATGGAAAAAATTCAAGAAGGTCCTAGGGCTACATGGCCGCCTTCAGATCCTAAGCAACCTAAAGAAAAGAATAAAGTTTCTTCCACGGAACATCATAGGCCTAAAGGATGGGAACAGTTTGTAGAAGCGCTTTGTGAGATAGACTGCGTGAGCATGGTGCGTTACGGAAACCTCAACTGGAGCGGGCCGAAGGTTAAAATTTTGAGCCCTGAAAAGGGAGAGATATGTGTCAGATACACGAAAGACAACTTGAGTTTGCCTCTTTTGATATCAACCACTGCACGAGGAATGGAACAGACGCAGTTGGTGGCAAATTATATCTCAAAAAAAATTTCAAAGTATTGATGAACTCAACAAACCCGAGGGGAGGGACGTGTATGACCGAAGAGGAGAGAAAAGATTTTTTATATGACCTGGCTATGGGAGGACTTCTTCACGACGTAGGGAAAGTGGTGCAAAGAGCTAAGGGAGTACGTAAAAATCACATGGAAGTGGGGGGTGAGTGGCTTGCTGATCTAGGGCCACCGTGGGAGACATACGCTTGGGCCGCATTTTACCACCATACCGATCCTAGGGCGGCCACTGCTTTGAAAGAATTGCAGGACGCAAGTAAAGCCATTGGGGCTGCAATTATAGCTCATGCAGATAATCTATCTGCGTCAGAGCGAGAGGATGTCACAGGAAAATGGGATAAAGATGTGCCGCTGAGGAACATTTTCGATGTGGTTCGACTGAAAGATTGTGAGGGAAAAACGTCAGAAGATACTTATTTTCCTGTTACTCCCCTTGATGACAGAGGGCTCATAATGCCCGCAAGTAAAAAGAGCAGTTCTAAGGAATTTAACTACGGATCTCTTGAAGAGGGGTTGAAAGACACCCTAAAAGGCAGTTTTGGCGGCCCCACGTGGATTTTAAGGGTTCTAGAGAGATACACGTCTTTTGTGCCAAGCGATACGGCTATTGGGGAGGGACGTACCCCAGATATTTCTTTGTACGACCACTTGAGGACCACGGCAATGATAGCTGTCTGCATTGGCGATTTCGTGATGGAAAATTACCCACAGCTGTTGAGAGAGAAGGACCCAATGGAATGTTACAAGGCTTTAGAGCGAGAGCTTAAACGAGACAACGTGTCGCCTTTTTTGATGGTTGAGGGAGATATTAGGGGGATTCAAAAATACATCTACGACATAAGTGGCAAGAAAGCTTTAAGGAGCCTCAGAGCGAGGTCGTTCTATTTGGAAGCTGTTTTGGAATCTACCCTTTCAGATCTCCTAGAAAGCCTGGGTATGCCAATGACCCAAGTCCTCTTTGTTGGGGGAGGGCACTGGATTTTACTTTTGCCCAATACCAAAAGGGTAAATATGCAGCTAGAGGATTTCAAACAATCGCTTAACAGAAAACTGTATAAGTTGGAAGATGGCAAGCTTAGTCTATCCTTGGCATGGGTGCCCTTTGGTTGGGAAGATTTGAAGGAGAGTAAGCTGAACTATGTCTTCAAGCAAATGGCCCTTAAATTAGCTAAAGAAAGGTGCCGTCCTATGGATGGACTGTTGGATGAGATCTTAGGTAACCAAAACGACGACTACTTCAGCAAAAGCTGCATTATCTGCGGAAGGCGGACCGATGATTTGAAAAGTTTAGACCTCGAAGATGAAGATGGTTCTGCGTGCGAACAGTGTTTTTCCCTTACGAAGTTGGCCAAGGAAATTTCAGACCAAACAAATAAATACTTATACAATGAACCTCTTTCTGAAAATGTTGTAGTTAATATACTGGGCGCCCCTTATGGTGTTGCAAAAAACGCAAAGGATATACCCAAAGGAACCACTAGAGTGTTCGTTTTGCGAGATCCCCACAACAACTTGCAAGAAGAGGATGAAAGGTTCATCTCCTTGCCCTGGGCTGGCTATGCATGGGATGACGAAATTGGAAAGGTTTGCGATGACGGTTGCATTGGTGCCCATAAATTAGGAGCGCTTAGGATGGACGTAGATAATTTAGGTAGGATATTCGCCGAAGGACTTGATAAAAACAAATACAGCTTATCCAGGATAGCAACCATGTCCAGACTTCTAACACAATTTTTCAAAGTATATATACCAGTTATTGCTCGTAACCCTAATCTTCGTTTAGTAAAGGAACTCTTCACAGGAGCTCAGGAAAATGGCAGAAGGTTGATAGTGGTTTATTCAGGAGGAGATGATCTTTACGTTGTTGGTGCATGGAACGAAGTCATAGAGTTTGCCGTTGATGTAGTGGAATGTTTCCGCAAGTTTACAGGAGATAACCCTTCGGTGACCATTTCTGGCGGTATGGTAATGGCAGATGAGACCACCCCTATGTATATGCTTGCAGAAATGGCAGGTGCAGCAGAGGAAAGTGCCAAAGAGCATACATGTCAGGGGGTAAGAAAGGACAGCCTTGCTCTGTTCTACTCCGGAGATTTGGATGCTCAGGGAGTTTTTGACAAGAAATTCAATACTCGTAGGGAGCTTATGACTTTGATCGAAAAGTTGAAATCCTTCCTTAAAGACGCAGAATTTCCCAAAGACAAAAAAACAGTGAAACTTAAAGTTGAAAGAGCCTTCCTAAGGAAGATAATGGCTCTGCAAGAAATGGAAAGGGAAGCACAACCTTTATGGAGGGCTCATGCGGCTTATTCTGCTGGTCGCAGTAAAGAAAAATCCATCGAAAAGGACGTTTTTTCTGAAATGGAATCAGCAGAAAAGGACGCTTTGAGAATTACCAGTGTGTGTGCCGAATGGTTGGATTACATGATTAGATAAATGGAGGTGCGGGGCATGCAGCAAGCGTATACATTAATTAAAGCCAAAGAGGAAATAAGCAAATTGAAAAAATTAGAGGACCTAGATGGTCATAAACTTGTGGCCATAGGAAGAGGCATAGGAGAAGAAATTCATAGTGATGTGTCTGCAACGCAATTATACAAGTTTCATGAACACATAGTTAGGTTTGCTGTGAAAGTGGAAGCGCAGAAAGCAAACCTTATAAGTGGGAAGAGTGTGGATGTTAAAGATGCCAAGCTGCTTAGCTACCACTTGGCTTATGCTGCTGCACGGATCAAAAAAGAAAGAGAAAAGGAAAAGATGAAAGAGCTAGCTAATTTTTTCGATGTTGCACTGGATAAAGTCGAAACGGCTAATGATTTAGTCCGTTTAAGGCAGCTCTCGGAGGCAATAGTTGCCTATCACAAGTATGCTGGCGGTAGGTAGTCTAAAAGCTGTTTGTGCTTTCATATAGAACCTTAGAAGGAGGTATTGAGATGGAAAAGAAGAAACCCATAAAAGGTAAGGTTATACTGTCAGGAGAAATAGTATGTAAAACAGGCCTCCACATAGGAGCCTCGGATACAGGACTTTCTATAGGTGGGATGGATAATCCCGTCATAAGGGATCCATTGACTAAAACGCCTTATATCCCCGGTAGTTCTCTTAAGGGCAAGCTTCGCTCCCTTTTTGAGAGAGCAAAAGACATGGAGTTTAACAAGTATGGAGGAAACAACATATACAGACATGAGTGTTCTAACAGCGAGTGTCCTGTTTGCAGGTTGTTCGGCGCAAGTTCAGGAAGTGGCAAAAATATTCCTTCAAGGCTGCAGGTTAGGGATGCTTTCCTTTCCGAGGAAAGCCTCTCGAAGCTATCAGAACTAGATGAAGGCCTTCCTTACACGGAATGGAAAGCTGAAAACAGCTTGGACAGAATAACTTGTGCAGCGAATCCACGGCCTATAGAGCGTGTCCCAGCGGGTGCGACTTTTGAATTTGAACTTGTATATACGATTGAAAAGGATGAGGACCTAAAGGAGGACCTTAACAACTTACAGGCCATGCTAAGACTGTTAGAGGACGACGCACTGGGCGGTGGAGGCAGCAGAGGAAACGGTAGAGTTGAAATAAAGATTAAAGATGTCTTGGTCAGGAAGATCGGCCACTATATCGAAGGAGAAGATGAGATCAAGGTCGATTTGGACGGGGGCGACCTTGGAGCTTCTGTGGAAAAAGAGTATAAGGGATAACAATGTTGAAGCCTTTGGTCTTCCATCTTCGTTTCAAAAGTGGAATAAGACAGGGTACCCTTGCGGGCGATGTGAATCGCCAAATGGGATTTGTTGGCTGTTCGACCATTTGGGGAGGAGTAGGTTGGGCTTCTGCCCAAATCAACGGACCTGAGGTTACGGAACTTTTGGTGAGAAACTGCCGCCTGTCTTCTCTGCTTTGGAAGCGAGATGGGTGTTATTATGTTCCTGCTCCTGTTTTCCCCGTCACAGGAAAGGGAATTGATGACAGTAAGAAGCTAAAGAAGGTTCAGTGGGTGCCTGTGGATAAGCTCAACCAGTTTATTGCTGGTGAGATCAATTTTGATCCAGAAGTCAGACTTTTTACGGAAGAGACAGTGGTTTCTGCTGTCTTGGATAGAGCCACCAAATCTGCTGTTCCTTACCACAAAAGGCGTTTAAGGGTGGCAGAAGGAGTCGAAGGTGTTCTGATTGCTGAATGTCCAGAGGAAATGGTACCTCATTTTAAGGCGGCTATTAGCTTACTTAGAGATACTGGCCTGGGTGGTGAAAGAAGCGTTGGTTGGGGCGTTTTCGAGTTGGAGGAAGTCCCGGCTGTAGAAACTCCTTTTTGGGGGCTTCTGCAAAAAGAAAGTAAAAGATACATGACCCTTGGGGCCTACTTGCCAAAGCCGGAGGAATTGGCTCAAATGGTGAGAGAAAGGAATTATACAGGATACAATTTGTGGAGATTTAGAGGCTATGTGGGAGAAACTGATGTAATAAAGCCGACAGTAGTATGTTTATCTCACGGTTCCCTCCTTCCTTTCAAACCTGTTGGACAGGTAGTAGATATAACCCCCTCCAGGGTAGAACACCCGGTTCTTTTCAACGGCTGTCCGCCATCTGTGGCCGTGGAGCTACCTTCATTGGGGGAGGTGAAAGAATGAAAAGGTTACCTTGGAACATAAAAAAATACAAAGCAAAGTTTGTGGCTCTTTCTCCAATACACATAGGTACAGGAGAAGTTCTTCCTGCCTGTAGATACGTCTTGCCGCCAAAGGGCAAAGATCAAGGCTGGTGCCTCAAGGAGTCTTTTACAGCCAGGCTACTGGCTGAAGGCAGAGTTTCAATAAAAGATTATATGGAGCAACCTTTTTTCTATGATTCACATATTTTAAAAGGACATTTAGATAAAACAAATTTACTTTACCCTGTATCTTTTACTAAGGCTGCAAGAGAAAAACTCAAAAAAGAGGTTCGACCTTTCATAAGAGATGGTTTTGGAAGGCCTTACCTGCCGGGGTCTTCAATTAAGGGAATGCTGAGAACTGCTTTGGTGTTTTCTCTTTTGATGAACGACGGGCAAGAAAAGAAAAACTTACTTAATGAACTCAATCGACTTAGACCAGGAAGAATAATAGAAAAGATGAATAATGTAAACAAAAAGAACATAAAAGAAATACGAAGTAAAAATAACGATAGAGTCTCCCTTGTGGAAGGCCTGTTTCGATCTCTGGAAAAGCCCGATCCCAAAAATGACATATTGAGAGCAGTAAAGGTGAGTGATTCGGATCCCATAGAGACCCCGTTGGTCGTAGCTGCGGTAAACATCTTTACATCCAAGGATGGGGAGTTTAAGCCTCTCTCCAGTGGAACTCCGCCGATTTTTTGTGAAGTTGTAGAGCCAGGTACGGCGGTCTACTTCGATATTGCTGTAGATGAAGATCTTATGAAAGAACTAAGAGAAGATGCCAAAGTACAAATAAGGAATCATTACGATTTTCTTACGGCCCTACAAGACCATGCTAGGGTGATGGTTCATATTGAGAAAAATTTTCTCGAAAGAAACGGTGTTAACGGTATTTGGTATAAAGAATACGAGCAAGCGGAAAATGCAGATTCTGCCATAGTAAGACTTGGATGGGGCAGTGGTTGGACCGGTTCTTCGTTATTCCCGATTCTAGTGTGTGATAATCCTGAAGAAGAGACACCCAAAAGGCCATTATCTAGAAAAATTGTGATTTCAAGTAAAGGTGAGCCTAGAGCGATGCTAGGATGGGGGAAGCTTTACATAGAGGAGATCTCTTAGCAATGGGCAAAGTAGGTAGCATAGCTCTTTATTTGGAAGTATCAAACCAAGAAATTTGGAAAAACCATGAAGCTAGGGCTGCCTTTGTACGCCATGTATTTGGTAAGTATGAAGACGGGCTGCGGGCAGGTCCTAAGCTTGCAGCCCGTAAAGATTACGTTGGATTGCTTATTTGTGCTTTTACACCAATGGGATATAAAAGGATGCTTTTATGTTCAGCAGAAATATATGGAAAGGAACTAGAAGGACCATGGGGTAAAGCAAAATGTATCCGAATTGATGCTGATGACGGTACCCATCCTTGGATAAGAACGTTAGATTTAAGCAGTCCTCCTCTTTGTTCTATGTTGGATGCACCAGTCAAACTAAGGGTGCTTTCTCCTCTTAAAAGTCCTTTCTCAATACTTAAAGATCTTCAAGAGTCTCAACACATAATATGGGAATATTCAGGCAGGGAGGACCTAAAAGTGTTTGGGGACCTGCCTCATTGGATGTTTACCCATATAAGACTCCGTCCACATCGGGATGACAACTCATCGAAAACAGGTTCGTTAAATATTTTTAGCTCACACAGGATGGCTAATTTTATACTCCAATTTTCAATTTTGAGGGGGTTTGGATCAGAAAAAGGAAAGGGTTTTGGCAGTCTTGATGTGTCATCTTAAAAAACCCGGAGGTGATTCCACTGAGGCTAAGGATTAGATTTAAAATAGAAGCTGGCTCGAGTATAGATTTTAATTACCAGTGGTACTTGACTTCCATGATATATAAAGCTTTGTCTCTTTCTGCACCTAATTTCAGCAAGCAGCTCCATGATTCGGGTTATCCTCATTTAGCAGGGCCGACCTTCAAGTTTTTTACTTTCAGTACCCTTTGGGCTGGTAGGGGAGCGACTCGCATAATCAAGGATAGGTTGTATTTTCAATCTGATTCACTTCTTTGGAGATTTGATACGCCTGTTCCAGTGGTAGCATCGCTTTTTGCAGAAGGCCTTGCGTCCATGGGAAAGGTACATATTGGGTCTCTTCTTGCCCAGGTTGATGAAATTGTCGACGAACCTTTACCTGATTTTTCTAATGGTTTTGCTTCTTTTTCTTGTATATCCCCCATTGTTGCCAGTGTACCGGACGAAAAATTAGGACATAAGTATTTGGATCCACGAGGCAACCATTTCTGGGAAATTGTAAAAGGAAACCTCATGCGAAAGTGGGAAGTACTTTACAGACAGCCTTATTCAGGGGAAATAGAAATACACCCCGACGAAGAATACTTGGCTAAAAGGGATACAAGTAAGCTTATTTCCCTAAAAGGGCGGTATTTAGTGAAGGGACATTTGGTGCCTTTTAGCATAAAGGCGTCCCCTCAACTTATTGCTTTAGGTTACAGCGCTGGTTTTGGCGGGAGGAATAGCCTTGGTTTCGGCATGGTAGAGGCAGTAAGGTGGTAAAAAAGAGGTGGTAAATCATTCCAAACCAATTATTTCTGACGGAACAAGTTAGAATAGCCAGGCATAACAACACGTTGAAGCTTGAAAATCCAGAAAAAGGTATTAATATTCTTGTCCCAATACTGCAGATATCAGAAATTTTTGCCCTTGGAGGCGCAAGTCCTGACAATGCAGCGTTGAGCTTGCTTTCCGAGAAAAGCGTTCCTCTTCATATCTTCGAAGCAGGGCGTTATAAAGGGACGTGGATGCCGTATATATCGATTGTTTCAGGGCAAGTTAGCCTAGATCAGTATATGACCCTTTTTGATGAAGGCCTAGCCTTGTCCATAGCTCAAGAGATAGTTCGGGGCGCTTGTCGGTTACGCTGTGGGGTGGCTAGAAATTGGTTCCCAAAGGAGGATGAGGTTTGGGAGGATCGCTACCTTAACTGCTTGAGCGAATTTTATGCTAACCCAAAGGACAATGCTCCGAAGGTCTTTAATACTATCAATTCACTAGATGAAGATAGGCTTACGAAGTACATACAGAATGTAAGCTGTTATCCTCTAGTAGAAGGAATAGCTAAAGCTACAGTGGTATCCGCTTTCAGCAAGTTATCTTTGGACCCATGGGTTAGTGTGTTTTCTTGTCTGGATGTTCCCTCTAGTGCTTTATGGGATGACCTGTTTTTCCTATTTAAGCCCCTGCTTGTCGATTTGTGGCTTCCTATGTTTGGAGAGTGGCAAGGGGACATGAATGAGGTTCCTGAGCTTTACAGAAGGCATTTCACGAAAAGCTGTGCGCAAGATGGCAAGAAAAGTTGGAGTTTGCGAATGTTGCCAGTGAGAGAGGGATATGCCCTTATTTCTTGCTTTGTTGGCAATACATCTTATAGAGCTGCCAGGAGGGTGGTAATTCCTAAAGATGCGTCTTGATGATTTGATAACTTGCGGGTGGGCATCATGGTGCCCCATTGCTGGACAACTCTGGGATTGGGGAATCGATCCAGAAGAGGAGCTTGCTAGGTTTATTTCGGAAAGTAGTTGGTTTATCAATGGTGACGAAGAGGAAGAAGAATTTATGTTTGAAGTACTAGAGGATTTTGGCCCTCACATAAAATTCATAGGGAACTACCTTTATATAAAAACTACGCAGTGGCCGCCTCTGCATGTATGGGTAGGTGTGGCGTTAAGGCTGTTATTGGAATATCACTCCCAAATTGCTTATGCCTATGTGGTGGTCAGAGGGGATAACGAGGAAAAGAAGATAAGGGTGGTCCTAAATGAGCCAGCGAAAGCACACTTGGAAAAAAGTTGGGAAGATGTAAAACACGGTTATGTTTTTCGACCTCAGAATAAATGTCAGGCCTGTTTTATAAAAGATCTATGTTGGTTCTTGCAGGAGGTTTGAATATGCAAGAAGAGAAAGAGATAAATGTTATTCAAGGCTGGAGAGGTCCCTATGTTTCCATTTATATACCATCGGGCAACGATGTTTCTCCCTTTAGGTCTTTGAGGTTGGCTCAAACATTATACATTGGAGTACCTGAAAAAAGACTAAAAGCGATAAAGGCTTTGCTTAGAGGGGTGGCAGAAACATATAAATTGTGGGAGAAGGTATGCTTAAAAAGAGATGATAGTTCCTTTTTAGGCATTATTCAAAAGTTTACCTCAAACATTGAAAAAATAAAGGATGTGAAAGAGGGGTTAGGGGTTGAGGGTATTTTTCATCGAGATATTTTTGAGTGGTGGGGCAAAAAACTTCCAGCGGGTTTTGAGTTTAACGGCAGGAATAGGCAGCCACCCAGGGATCCTATTAATGCAGTTATATCTTATGGCAATAGTTTGATGTACAAGTTATGTGTGCCTCCGCTGCAAAAGGCAGGGTTCAATACGGGGTTGGGATTTTTGCATCAGCCAGGTAGAGGTAGGCATACTTTGGCTCTTGATGTAGCGGAGTTAGTGAAACCTATCTTTGTTGAGGCAGTTTGCTGGATAATGGTTAATGACGGCAGATTTACTAAAGACATGGTTACAGTAAAGGCCGAAGGATGTTTTTTGAATTCCGAGGGAAAGAAATTGTACAAGCTTGTTGTTGCTGAAATGGCGCAAAAAGTGCTGGGAGAAGGAGAAAAAAGTCATTTTGGATGGCCAGCCAGTTTACTGAAAACTCTAGAAGTAGCCTCTTTGCAAATAAGAGATGACTTAATTAAAGATAAAATTCCTCAAGCTTGGGTGCTTTGGGGAGGGTAGTGAGCATGTTTAGGGTTTTGGTCTATGATGTATCGCAAAAAAAGGTTTATAAGGTTAGGAAATACCTGTCTGACAAGATGTTTTGGGTGCAAAATAGCACTTTTGAAGGACACTTAAGAGATGAACAGAAACTTGTAGTGATGGATAAATTAAAGGAGCTCTTGGATCCTAGAGAGGACAGTTTGTTATTGTTTTCTACGGAAGCTGAGTTTGCGTGGGAAAAAATGATAATAGGCTTAGACAAAAGTTGCATGAGCTACCTTTTACACTGTGGAGGCGAGGAGGATGGTTAGCAAGGAGATTAACACTGTTGTCATTTATGATGTGGGACAAAAGCGTGTGGCGAAGGTCCATAAATTATTGAGTGGCTACTTGTTTTGGGAGCAAAACAGTGTTTTTTCGGGCAATCTATCATTGAAAGTTCTGAGGAAAGTGTTGTTCAAGGTAGACAGTTTGATTGATCCTAGAGAAGACTGTGTATATTGTTATCGTCTAAAATATCCCTTCAGCCTTCAAGTGGAACGTTGGGGTAAGTATGCCCAAAGACATAGTGAAATAA
>NZ_DAITZW010000039.1:0-13326 GCF_036847465.1 Thermovirga lienii
TAGGATGAGAAAAGTTTTGGTGCTTTTGCCGGAGTTCAAATTTTCCCACCTCCTTTTGGATGGCTGAGTAAGCTGAAAAGAGGCGCTAGGATTTTTCTCCTTTTACTGCCAAAACTATCCCCGCCAGTATGGCGCCCCCTCCTACCACCTTGGCCAAAGTCAATGTCTCTTGGAACAGCAACCATGCCAGGAAAGTAGCTCCAAGGGGTTCTCCCAGCAGAGCCACTGCCACTAACCCTGCGCTGACGTGTTTTAGTGCCCAATTGTAGCTGCTGTGTCCCATGATTTGGGAGACCAGTCCCATTCCTGCGAAGGCCCACCACGTGCGCGTGGAAAATCCCTTGAGTGGAAGACCCAAGGCCAAGCTTGTAAGTAAAAGGAGCAAACAAGCTGTGCCGTAGCATATGAAGCTATAGCTTGGAAGGCTCATCCTTGGTCTAACTACCCGGCCTGCCAAAAAATAAAAGGTTCCAAACCAAGCACCAGCCAGGGCAAGCAAGTCGCCAATTAAAGCTTTGCCTCCAATGCTGAAATCTCCGGTGGTTATTATTAGCATTCCAACGAAGCTTAAGCCTATGCCGATCCAGGAAAGCAACGATGTTTTGTCTTTTGTCACCAGGGGGGAGAGCAAGGCTGTCCAAATGGGTATGGTCTCCACTATGACAACGCTGCTTGCCACGGATGTATAAAACAAGGACGTTATCCATGTGGCAAAATGTAGGGCCAAGAAAGTTCCAGCCATGAAAACGTACAACATGTCCTTTCCTCGTATAGTCAAAAGCTCCTTGCGGTGGTAAATGAACGCTATCGGGGCCATAACCGAAGCGGCTATGCCCGTTCTATAGGCTGATATGACAAGGGGGGGAGCCTCGGCGTATCTGGCAAAGATGGAGCCCGTTGAAATGCCCATTATGCCTATGAAGAGAATAGTTAATATAGTGACTTTTGAGGGCCTTTGGGGAAGAGTCATTGGTCTGCCTCCCTCAGCGTGTTATGCACCTTGCAACTTCGTCCACGAATTCATAGAAAGATTCAGCTTTTTTGTCGTAGGCCCGAAGGGTCTCCATGGTCAAGAGCCAAAGGTCCGTGGGAGATGCCGGTGCGGCTAATATATTGGCCAAAGGTTTTAGCTTTCGCGAAAGCTCCTTGGCCTGAGAGACCGTATCTACGCACCATATCCACCAAGTGAAAGTGCTTTGTTGCTGGGTGTCTATGTCAAAGCATGAAGGAAGGTATACTAACCTGTTGTCTAGCAGAAACAGAGCATATTGGGCTATGTCCTCTGCAAAATCCTCGATGGTCGCACTTTCCGGTTGGGCAAGGTACCTTATAAATATTCTGTCCTTGTTCAAGAGTCCCCACCTGTCTGTAGGTACGTTGTCCCTCCAATAATATTCATAATCGCACTGATTTAGGCACAGAAGGTCGGGGACGAATTCTCCAACGGAGACCTTTCTTTCGGCAATCCACTTTTCAAGGGTCTTGAGATCTTCAGCCTTGGGTTTTCTATCCCTTGGAAAAAGATCCTGCATATTTCGGATCAGGGGGTCGTTCATGAAAAGCCATTTAAAGTTCCCGGCCGTATAGGAATATATCCTATCCTTTGGGAGGTTGGGGAAGAATGACAGCTTGGGCCTTATAAATATTTGTTTGTGGCCCTTGAAGCCCTTGAAGCCCAAATCGAACCGGAGGGCGAGCTCCAAACGTCTTTCCTCCAGGACAATGTCCTCTGGCTCCTCTCCGGGTTCTTCTTCCAACCATGACTCCGCTGCCCACCGGCGAAATTGTTCTTTGCCCTTTTCGGTCAACACGAAACCATCTCCCCTGGGGGCCACCAGACCTAATGATTCTAAGACGTCCAGTTCCTCAGGGGATTCTCCTGCAAGTGCAACCAGCTTTTTTGTCCAAAAGGGTCTATTTTTGTCGAACAAAAGGAGCACTTTTTCCTTTGACATGCTATCGCCTCCCCAAGCTTCACACCCCTACACTTCATGATCATATTACCATTATAATAAAGGGCTGAAGAGTTTAGTGACGTTTTGTATGGTCTCCTCATACAAAGGCCTTTTCTTCCATTCATCCAGTGTCAATTTTCTAGAAGAATCTATGTATGTTTCCTGTATGTGTCTTATGTCCAGCAGGGGGTTCCTTCCATACAGTATCAGGTTTATCTCGAAGTTGAGTTCAAAGGACCTTATGTCAAAATTGCTCGTACCGAAGAACGTAAGGTCGTCATCAATGGTCATGGTCTTGGCATGAAGGATACCTTCTTTGTACAGGTAGAGTTCCACCCCTATGTCCAGGATTTGTTCATAGTAGGCCTTTGATGCGTTTCCTGCCAGGAACTGGTCAGGTTTTTCTGGTACCACCAGCTGAACTTGTGTCCCTCCTAGGACAGCTACCTCCATGGCCTCCAGAAGGGCTTCGTCGGGAATCAAATAGGGGGTAGTTATCACTATCCTTCTCTGGGCTTGGTGTAGAGCCGCAGCAACGAGACGTTGGTAGTTCTCAGTGGGATAGCAGGGGCCGCTCGGCACGGTTTGTATGAGCACGTCCCTTGGGTCAAGCTTCGGCTGAGGTATGGTATTTTGAAGGAACTCCCCGGTCTCCACGTACCAGTCCTCCACGAATACCCTTTGGATTTGGGTTACTACTGGCCCTTCTACGGACAAGGTGATGTCGCACCATGGTAAGCCCTTTGCCTTTCGTCTATATGTGGGTTCGATAAGGTTATGGGAGCCTGTATAAGCCTTTATGCCGTCTATCACCATAATTTTACGGTGATTCCTCAAGTCGAACCTGGCGTTGGCTTTGAACCGCCGGAATAGGGAAGGAGGTAGTGCTTCTACGACCTTTACCCCTGCCTTTCTGAGCCTTGGTGCCGTCTTCTTCAGAAAAGTTTTTGAACCTATGGAATCTGCGAGTATTCTGCAGGATACGCCCCTTCTTGCTGCTCGTTCCAAGGCCTGGATGATACATGCGGTTGCCTTGTCCTCGTTCATTATGAAGTAAAGGAGGTGAACATGATCTTTTGCTCTGTCTATGTCCCGAGCGATGTTCTCAAAGAGCTTATATGTATTGGTTATGGGCTTTATTTTATTTCCTCCCATTACGGGCATGTCGGCCAGACTTTGTCCCAGCCGCGCAAACTTTTCAAGTTTTTCTGGTAATTGTGGCATGGTATACTCACGGATTCTTTCTATGGCATCGTTTTCTTCCATGAGTTTGGCTATGGAGTTTTCGTGCCTTTGAGTTCGTTTCTGGGGAAGTTTCCGGCTGCTCAGAAGTATGTAGAAAAGAAACCCAGGGACTGGCCAGATAAATATGACAAGCAGCCAGGCCATGGCAGTAGCAGGGGGGTGCCATCTGGGCACGCTCACGAGCATAAAAATCCTTATCACAAAGGAGACTATGTTATGGAGCAATATTAAAAATAGCTTTAAGGTCAAGTTGCCCCCTCCCTTAGTCCCTTAAACAGTTGACAGTTCAGCGATGGTATCAATGGCCTTTTTCAACAATTGGGGATAAACTTCCAGGAAATAGGGAACATGTATTCGTTCAGTGTTCTTATGAGCATCCTTTCCATGGGGACCGAAGCTCAAAATTGGTATATCCAGCTTCAATAGAGCTTCTCCTGGGAAATCGTAAAGTTCTCCCCAGCCTGGCAGGTTGTCTCTTACCGCTTCCATGTCCTCGGCACATCCCTCGAAGCCGCAGTAACTGAGGTCAGACACGCCTTCAAACATTTTTCTTATCTTCAAATTCACCCCGAATTTGCTCTGAGCCTCTGTAGCCACGACCTGGGCGGTTTGTCGCATAAGCTTTTCCCCCTTGTTTCGGCATAGGTTAGTTCTGTGAGGGTACCATGGCGGAAGGATGCCTACCACTGAGAATGGAGGTTGTATATCCAATTCTTCGGCTATGGCCTCTATCATGGCAAAGGCTTTCTCGCGCTCATCGCTGCCTTTGGGGCATCCCCCCAGAGCTTCTTCAATTAGCTTTTTCAATTTTTGTTCCCCCAGTTTCTCCCTTGCCATGGAAAAAAGCTTCCCATATGTGAAGGCCTTGGGTTCCCATTTTTTTATGGTGCCTCCAGATCCGTTTCTTTCAATGTACTCCTTTGCATATTTTTCGTATTGTTCTGTGGCCCTGCGTTGTGCCTCAAGTGAGAGGTGGAGTATCTCCTCCATGATCTCTCTAGGCATTTTGGAGGCGGTTAGATAGCTGTAGAAAGCTATCGCCTTGGTCATTATGGTCGCGGAATATTCCCGCCTAAGGTCTACCTGCCGCATACATCCATATGGGGGGTAGGATATGCCCTCCAGTTGGTCTGCGAACTTCGGGTTTCCATCTAGGATTACATTCAGTTGGGATACCATTGAAGCAGCGGTTAGCCCCTCGTAGTACTCTCCCACGTGGGTTTCCTTACCAACAAAATAGAAAAAGGGGTTTATCTTGCCTATACTGCCCAGGTAGATGGAAGGTCCTCCTTCGCCTCCCCCTGCAAAGGTGGGTTCAAGGTCTATGCACCCTGAAAACTTGAGGCCTTCTTCCTGAAGGTCTGCAAGCAGAGAAACGGCTCTTAACATACCTCCGGAGTTGTTTTCCTCATCACAGACGAACAACCCCGCAAGGTTGACCCCTGGGGAGAAGTTGCCCCAAGCGGCTTCGCACAGCATGGCTACTCCTGTGGCAATGCCACCTTTCATATCTGAGATGCCTCTCCCAAAGAGCCACTCGCCGGATTCCAAGTCTTTTCTGGCGTCTGGCGGAAGATTTATTTTTCTAATTTCCTTGGTGTATTGTTCTGGATCAAAGGCCAGATCCTTGAGAGTGCCACAGGCGCTGGTATCCACTACGTCCATATGTCCCATCAGGATAAGGGTATTGCTTGTTTCTGGTTTGGCCCTTACAACGGCAAAGAGGATATGTCTTCCGAAGGGATCCCTTTCCATGGGGACTAACATTAAGTCCTGGGGATGTTCCTTAAAATATGGCGTTTCTTGCAGCACCCCTTTTATGAAGTTGGCTATCCTGTTTTCCTCCGCTCCGGGGGATACGCTTGGAATACGGACAAGCTCCAATAGAAATCGGTAAAGATCTTCTCCTTTTGTGCTTACCTTCATGGTTGAGGCCTCCTGCGTATCAGTTTTGGAGTTGTTCAAGATATTTTTTCAGTGCGGAGCCAAGTCTCCTGCATCCCTCTATGGCCTTTTCGGGGGGCGTTTTGGCGAAGGAAAACCTTATGGTGTCCTTCCCATTGGAAGGTTCAGCAAAGAAAATGTCTCCAGGGATGAAGGCAACCTTTTCTTCCATTATGCAAAATCTTGCGAAGTCATGCATGTCTTTGATCATGGGTATGCGCCCCCATATGAAAAAGCCTCCTTTTGGGATTTGGAAAGAAAGGCCTAGGGGTTTTACGTACTTTTCGAGGCCCTCTATCATGGCGTCCCTGTGCCGTCTGTAAGCGTGCCTCAAACTAGACAGGTATTCAGGTATGTTGGTCTCTTGGAGGAAATTAAATAGCGCTTCTTGAGGAAGGGTCTGGGGGCACAAGGTTGATAGAACCCTCAGCTTCAACATTTGATCTATGACTTCCTTTGGAGCTACTACCCATCCTGTTCGAAGGCCAGGGGCTACGATCTTGGAAAAGCTTCCTAGATATATAACTCGACAGTCTTCACCCGCTAGGGAAAGGTAAGATTTTTCAGGTGGCGCATCGTAGTAAAGGTGATGGTACGGGTCGTCCTCTATTATTAAGAAATTGTGTTCCCTTGCCAATTCCAGTATAGCTTTCTTCTTTTGTGCGCTAGTGGAGTATCCTGTTGGATTCTGATAGTTGACTATAGAGTAAAAAAAGGAAATTCTTTCTTTTTTGAGCAAATTTTTAAACGCTTCAATGTTTGGACCGTCCTCCTCCAAGGGGACCTCGAGGAAGCGAGCTCCCTCCTTGGTGAAAACCAGCAAAGCTTCCGGATATGTGGGGGATTCTACAAGAATGGTTTGTCCTTCCTCCAGCAATAGTTCCGTTACGAAGTTCAGGCCTTCCTGGGAGCCGCTGGTTATGAATATGTTCTCTTCCGTCACCCAAGAAGGAAGGAGCCCCTCATCAGCCATCCACTTTTTTATCCAGCTTCTAAGGGGGTAAATTCCCATTCTCTCATTGCTATAAGAAAAGTGAGAAACCAGGTTGCCGTTCAAGGTTTTTTCAAAGGCTCTCTTGAGAGCTTCAGAAGGGTAGAGAAGGTCGTAAGGCTCGCCGGCAGTAAGAGATAGGGCGTTTTCTTCTGATGCTAGGCGCATCATTTCGCCTATAGTGGAAAGGATTAGCCTTTCGTTTGTTTTTTTATTGAAATGTTCATCCCATTTTATTGACATGCCATGCTCCTCCTTTGTTAAAAACTTATCATATTATAGAGTTTAAAGTTGTCACCCTTGACCACAAGGAAGGGACAGTGCATACTTTGTTATGACTAATATTACAGCAAAAAGGTGGGGTTGACCATGAAAATCAAGCCTTTTGGGGTCGAAGAGTGGATGAACAAATACGAGATGGAGGCAGTTTACAATATCGCAGAGACCTGCGTCGATTCTCTTACGGTGGAGGAACTGTTGGAGCTCTCTGGCGAAAAGGAAAAGATCCTAAAAGATATAACAAGCATGCGGGTAACCTACGGCAATATACATGGCCATCCGCAACTCAAGGAGCTAATCAGCTCACTGTACGAGTCCGTTAAGCCAGAAAACATTTTGACATCCACAGGTGGCATTTCAGCTAATTTCCTTGCCCTGTTTACCTTGGTCGAGCCGGGGCACAGGGTTGTAAGCGTGGCTCCCACTTATCAACAACTTTACAGCTTGCCGGAGGCTTTTGGAGCTTGTGTCAAACTTCTTGAGTTGCAGCCAGAAAATAATTTTTTACCAGACATGGAGGAGCTAGAAAGACTTTGCAGGGACGGAGTGGACCTAATAATACTGAACAATCCCAATAATCCTACGGGAGCACTTATTGATCGAGCCCTTATGGAGAACATAGCTGAGCTGGCAAGACAGAAAGGCGCGTGGATATTGTGCGACGAGGCTTACAGAGGGTTGGAGCATAAGGAAGAGGATAAAGTTCCCTCTATGGTTGACATATATGAAAAAGCAGTTGTCACGGGGAGCATGTCAAAGGTGTTCTCCCTTGCAGGATTGAGATTGGGATGGGTGGCGGGGCCCAGTGATTTCATAAGGGAGTGTGCATTGCGGAGAGATTACACTACCATAAGTTGTGGCCAGATTGATGAGGCCTTGGCTTTGGTGGCCTTAAAGAACAAGGAGAAAATTTTGGCCAGGAACCTCTCCATAGTTAGAGAAAGCGTTGAGATAGTAGATAGTTGGGTGAAAAGCGAAGAGAGAATCAAGTGGGTTAGGCCAAAGGCAGGGACGACGGGATTTTTGTTCTATGACTACGCCAAGCCATCAGAGGAGTTCTGCATAGACCTTTTCAGGACAAATGGCACATTCTTGGTGCCTGGAAAGTGTTTTGATAGGGAGAACTGGCTGAGAATAGGCTACGCCTACGGCAAGGAAACCCTGAAGAAGGGCCTGGAGGGGCTGTCTTCGTACTTGAGAGAGCTGGAGGAAGCAAACGTTGGACGTGTTACTCTATTGTAACCACTCCCTCAAATGAAAATTCAGCAGGTCCTTCCAACGACACCTTTAAGAGGTTTTTTTGAATTTCTTTGAAGTGCACCAAGTTTACGCCGCCTGGATTTTGTACCTTAACAGGCGGCTTTACCATTCCTCTTAGCAAAGCTACTACGGCAGAAGCTATGGAGCCTGTCCCGCAGGATAGTGTGAAATCTCCTACTCCCCTTTCGAAGGTCAGGGTATGTAGGCTGTCCTTGTATAACTTGACGTAGTTTACGTTAGTGCTGTGAGGAAATCTTTTTATGTCGCCCTGTATGGCGATGGATAGTTCTCGTAACGCTTCTTTACTTTGAGGAGCCGAGGTTGGTAAGAATATGACAGTATGCGGGACCCCTACGGTCAGGTGCCAGTAAACAATGTTTTGCCCTTCCACCGTCATTGATTGCTCTTGTGTGACACCTTCTAGGGAGAGCCTTCCCATGGAAATAGATACGCCGTTAGGGGTGATGCTGGCTTCTATATTGCCTGCAGGGGTTGAAAAGGTCATGTTTCTAGGTGCAATGCCCATTTTGAAGGCGTAAAGAGCGGCGCACCTTGCGCCGTTGCCGCACATTTCAGCCAAGGAACCATCGCTGTTTACAAGGTGCATGGTGAAGTGGGCATCTTTTGATGGCTCAATGGATATGAGACCGTCTGCTCCTATGGAGAACCTTCTCTTGCACAATTGCCTCGCCAAAGACCCCATGCAAGTTGGGTCTACAGATAGGTCCATGTTGTTTATGACTATGAAATCGTTGCCGTTGCCGTTCATCTTTGAGAACTTAAGCTCCATGTCCTTTCCTCCTATAAGGCTTCTGGGAATATGGACCCTTCAGCTATCAAGGACGCTTTTCCCTTGAGCTTCACCGAGAGGAGTTTATCGTTATCTTTTGGTTCTATTATGACAATGTTCGTTCCACCAGGATTGTAAACCTCTACTGGAGAATCACACCAGCCATTTATCCATCCTGCCACTGCCGCAGCAACGGAGCCGCTCCCGCAAGAAAGGGTGAAATCATCTACCCCTCTTTCGTAGGTGTAGACTTCCATGGCGTAATGATCCAGTATTTTTAGGAAGTTCACGTTCACCCCTTCAGGGAACAACTCCTTGTCCTTCTGTATCGCTCTGGCGAAAGAGGCCAGGCTCTCCATGGGGCGCCAGTCGTTTTTCTCCAAAAACACCACACAATGAGGGGCGCTCTTGGGCCACCCAAGATGCATGTAGTTTACTGGTAAAGTCTCGTCCATGTAGGTGAACTTTGCGTCCAAGACGATATTTTTCGTGTCCAGTTCTCCAAGTTCTAGGGTTACGAAAGGAGCCTCGACAATGGCCTTGATGGTGCCTCCCGTGGTGTCGAAGGTCATTTCCGCACCTGCTATTTTATTTTCACAGGCGAACCTCGCAGCGCATCTTGCCGCGTTGCCGGAAAAGGAACTTTCTGAGCCGTCCCTGTTGAAAAGGCGCATGCTGAAAGAGGAGTCTTCATTGTGGGGAACGTCTATAACAACGAGGCCGTCGGCACCAAGAGAGAGGCGCCTCCTGCATAGCTTTATGGCCGTCTTTTGTATTTCATCCAGGGATAGCTTTGCTTCCCTGTTGTCCCAAATTATGAAGTCATTGCCATTGCCCTGCATTTTTGTGAATTTCATAGGTGCACCTCCATGATCTAAGGCGACAAGAGTTGCTTGATCATACGAAAACAACTCCTTGTGAGGTTATCTCCACGAGACTGTGACTGAAGGTTGCCTTTATTCGGGAGTCTTCTTCAATGGATATTACAACGGTTGTTTCGTCTGGACCTCCTAAAACAGGCTTACCTCCGGTTTCCAGAGTCACATTTATGGATTTACCATCGCTCAAACCCAATCTTTGTCCTTCGTCCGTCATCAAGAGAGCCATGGCTAAAGCAACACTTCCCGTTCCGCATGCAGGTTCAATATGACCTTCCTGCACGCTGTGGGGATATACTGCTCTTAAATGCCCTTCTTTTTCAGTCCTGTTGTCATAAAGGCAAAAATGTAAGTTAGAGGTACCTGTCGCTTCTTGATATTTACTCTGTAGGTTGGATAGAACCTCTACAGAGAAGGGGTCCATACTCTCAAAATTGGCCTTGGGGAAGGCTTTGCGTATTTCTTCTGCGTCCGCCACCAGATAGTAGCCGGAGCGGAATACCGAAATTCCATCCACTTCGATTTTATGTATGCCTATGGAGCGCAACAGCTCTGCAAAAGAGCTCATGTCGGTGTAAGTTGTTATCCCTTCTTCTTTTGTGATTATGTCCAATCTGGTCTCTCCCGCGTCCGTTTCAAGGATTACGTAGAAGTTGTCAGAGGTGTTCTCGACGTTGAAGCGGTTTGCCCAATTTGTGGTGGCCAAGGCCTTTCCTGTCACCTGCGTCAGACCACCGCATGCTGGTATGAAGTCCCTGTTGGTTATGTCCACTATTTTTACACCGATCGTCCTGGGCTTGTCAGTGGGGGTAAAAATTCCAGCCTGATGCCCGTGCAATCGTAAAGGCCCTAGAACCTCTAAAGCTGCTTCAAGCTGTCTTTGAGGTTCTTGTGGAAGCTGCCTGCCATCGAGGAGGATTATGAGGTTGCCGCCCATGTGCCCCTTTATATAGTCCAGGTTCATTATTATTCCTCCTAACTCCAAGGGTATATTTTGTTATTTTACCCTTCTGAGGTAGATTGTAACAGTGGAAAAAGGAGCAATCGAAATTTTTTGTGTGGTAGTGAAAATACCTATTCAGGTAATAGGATAGCTTTTATAATATATAATGGCTATTAGGTATTATGTATGCATTGCCATGATTGGTAAATACGTTTTGACTGGGAGGTATTGATATGAAGGTTCTGATAATAGGTGGGGTTGCGTGTGGAGGGAAGACGGCGGCTCGCTTGATGAGGGTGGCTCCCGATGCGGAGGTCACCATACTGGAAAAGGGCGAATATCTAAGTTATGCAGGGTGCGGGCTCCCCTACTACGTAGGAGGAGTGGTCAAGGAGTACAAGGACCTTATGTCTACCCCTATTGGTGTGGTAAGGGATGCCACCTTCTTTAGGAAGGTAAAGCACGTTACAGTTCACACAAAACACCAGGCAATGAAGATAGATAGGGAAAAGAAACAGGTTACGGCCTTGGACTTGGCTTCAGGGGAGCAGAAGGTCTTTGATTACGATAAGTTGGTGCTCGCTACAGGAGCATCACCCATAAGGCCCCCCATTCCAGGTTCTGACTTTCCCAGAGTCTTCACCCTTTGGAACATGCCCGATGCCTTGGCCATGCGCGCAGCAATAGACAGCGGAAACGTAAAGAAGGCGGTCATAATAGGCGGAGGACTAATAGGCATGGAAGTGGTGGAGGCCCTTGTTAATCAGGGCATAGAGGTTTCGGTGGTGGACCTTCTGGAGACACCTCTACCGGCAATGATGCAGCCGGAGTTTGGCCTTTTGCTCCAAAAGGCTTTGGAAGAGAAAGGGGTCAGGTTCTACGGTGGCGAGAAAGTTGTTGAGATATTGGGCAGCAACTCGGAGATAACAGCGGTTAAAACCGATAAGAGGGAGATCCCGGCAGACATGGTGCTCATGGCCATAGGAGTGCGACCCAATACCCTTCTTGCGAAAGAGGCTGGGCTTGATATAGGTGAAAAGGGAGGAATCCTGGTGGACGAGCACATGAGGACCTCCGATCCGGACATATATGCAGGAGGGGATTGCGTAGAGGTAAATCACGTGCTTACGGGCAAAAAAGTGTGGCAACCCATGGGTTCAGTTGCAAATAGGCAGGGAAGAGTTATAGCCGACAACATAGCGGGACTGAATTCGATATTTCACGGGGTTGCCGGGACGGCTATAATGAGGGCTTTCGAGTATACCATCGGTAAGACAGGGCTCACCAGGGAGCAGGCTATCGAGGAAGGTTTCGACGCGGAAGCTGTCACGGTAGTGGACGCCGATACCCCCCATTTCATGCCAGGTGCTGCGCCCATAGTAATTAGGATAGTAGCGGACAAAAAGACAAGAAAAGTTTTAGGAGCCCAGGTCTTCGGTAAAGGTAGGGCAGACAAGAGGCTAGATGTACTGGCTGCGGCGGTTACTGGCGGCCTAACCATAGACATGCTGGGCAATCTAGATGTGGCCTATGCTCCGCCATATTCTACCGCCCTTGACCCTGTAACCCACGCTGCAAATACCTTGAAGAACAAGATAGATAACCTAATGTGTTCCTATAGTCCCTCAGAACTCAAGGCGAAATTTGACAAGGGGGAAAGGCCGATCCTTCTGGACGCCAGGACACCTCAGGAGATTAAGGAGCAGGGGACGCTGCCATATGATACGGTGGTCAACATTCCGCTGGGAGCCCTTTGGGAGAGGGCTTCGGAACTTCCCAAAGATAAGGAGATCGTTACCTTCTGCAAGATATCTGTAAGAGGTTGGGATGGGTACACCATTTTGAAAAGGCTCGGCTTTGAAAGAGTAGCTCTCTTAGAAGGAGGAATAATGGCTTGGCCATATGAGAAAAAGTACATTTAAGTTTAGGTGCTCCTAGGGAGGAGAAAAGAGTGAAGCTGGAGACTTCCTCCAGCTTCACTCTTTTAATTTAGAAGTTTTTTCTTCAAGTTTTCTAGCATGTCCTTGGTCATTTGGGAGATGTCGTAATCAGGAGACCAGCCCCACTCCTCTCTGGCGCATGTGTCGTCCAGTGAATCAGGCCAGGTGTCAGCTATGCTTTGCCTCAATGGGTCCACAGAATAACTTATTACGAAGTCTGGTATGTGCTTTTTTATCTCTTGGGCCAGTTCGTGGGGAGTAAAGGACATGGCTGTTATGTTGAAGGCGTTTCGATGTACGAGCTTGCTTGGATCGGCCTCCATAAGGGAGATGGCAGCTTTTACAGCGTCGGGCATGTACATCATGTCCAGTCTCGTATCTTCCCGGAGGAAGCATTCGTAGCGTTTTTCTTTTATGGCTCCATAGAAAATGTCCACTGCGTAATCTGTGGTGCCTCCGCCAGGCGGAGTCTTGTATGAGATTATCCCAGGATACCTAACTCCTCTTGCATCAACGCCCCACTTTATGAAGTAGTAGTCACATAAAAGTTCTCCTGCTACCTTGGTGATGCCGTATATGGTTTGCGGCCGCTGGATCGTATCTTGTGGGGTTTTCACCCTCGGGGTCGAGGGACCGAACGCGGCTATGGAGCTAGGCACGAAAATGGAGCATTTGAACTCTCTTGCTGCCTCCAATGCTATCAAGAGGCCGTTCATGTTTATGTTCCACGCTTTTTGAGGGTTCCTCTCCGCTGTTGCCGAGAGGAGGGCAGGTAGATGGTATATGGTTCCTACGTTGAATTTTTTTATTGTTTCTATGACTTTTTCTTCGTCAAGACAATCCAACTGGACGAAGGGCCCATCCTCTGCCAGGGAGCCTTGAGGTATCTTGATGTCTCCGCAGATTACGTTGTCTGCCCCGTACCTTTCTCTTAGGGCAGGAACCAACTCAGAGCCTATCTGTCCTGCCCCACCAGAAACCAATATCCTTTTCATTGCTTACCCTCCTAATAAGATAATTGTGTGGTGGAAATGACCTCTTCCCTGCCTTATAATTACCTTCCGCAGATGTGAAAGATGTAATTTAATGTTAAACCTTATA
>NZ_DAITZW010000040.1:0-13076 GCF_036847465.1 Thermovirga lienii
TTATCTCTTTCACTTTACCAAAGTAGACGGAACGAAATATAGGCTCATCTACAAATAAAAGAGGATTCAATATTGACAAATGGGAAATAATGTCTAAAATAACTTACCAATATCTATACGAAGTTAAGTCGCAAAACAAAAGGAAAGGAGAGCCAGACGGATATGAGAAGCCTAAATCTAGGAAACGTTGCCCTCTTTGATAGCCAGTCCTATTATTTCGGCTTTACCAGCGGCCAGTGGCGCTTTTATTACGCCAGTGGCCAGTCAGCACGTGGAAATCCGTCCGAGGCTCTTTTAGACCCCGAAGGAGTGACAGGCTCCGTCTAAGGGGACTCTAAAGAAGAATCAAAGTAAATCAAAGCCGGAACGGGATTTCCACATCCCGTTCCGGCTTTTTTATTCGCCAAAGGAGGTAGAGGAGAATGTTGGTTATTCACATGGCAAGAGGTTGTAAGAGCTTAGAGGTGGCGAGAGTTTGTGATTTCCTGGAGCGAAGAGGTTGCAGTTTGAGGGTTGTAGGGTCTTTTGAGTCTCCCTACATCGTTTCAAACGGCTGTGAAAAAGTGGGTAACCTGGTTCTATCCCTTCCAGGCGTGAAGACGGTAACTTCCACGAAAAAACCCTATCCGCTGGCTTCCAGGGAGACCTTCCCTGATGACAACGTTTTCCACATAACCGAGGATATAAAGGTAGGCGGCGGCCACAGACTTATAATGGCCGGACCCTGTTCAGTGGAGAGCCGACCCCAGATATTGGAGACCGCATCAGGTGTCAAGGCATTAGGTGCCAATGTTCTAAGGGGAGGGGCCTTCAAGCCCAGGACCAACCCCTACTCCTTTCAGGGCCTTGGCAGCGAGGGAATAAATCTTTTGGTGGAGGCAAAAGAAAAGACCGGCCTTCCCATAGTCACAGAGATAATGTCTCCTGAGGACCTGGAGTGGCTGGAACCCCACGTGGACATACTTCAGATAGGGGCCAGGAACATGATGAACTTTGCCCTTCTCAAGGCAGTAGGCCGTACCAGAAAGCCAGTACTGCTCAAGAGAGGGATGATGGCCACCGTAGATGAGTGGCTTCAGGCGGCAGAATACATACTGGCAGGAGGCAACCACAAGGTTATCTTGTGTGAAAGAGGCATAAGAAGCTTCGACACCAGCACCAGGAACACGCTGGATCTTAGTGTGGTTCCACTGGTCAAATCCATTAGCCACCTTCCCGTCATCGTAGATCCGAGCCATGGAACAGGGCGCAAGGAACTTATAAAACCCATGAGCATGGCAGCCATGGCTGCCGGGGCCGATGGACTCATGATAGAAGTCCATCCAAGACCCCATGAGGCCCTTTCCGATGGAGCCCAAAGCCTTACTCTGGAGGAGTTCGGTGATCTGATGGAGAGCGTAAACAGGTTGTGTAGCGTCCTGGACGAGGAGGTTAAAGCACCATGCGGCTTAAGGATTGCCATGTAGGTATCGTAGGTCTCGGCCTTATAGGAGGATCCATAGCTTGTGCATTGAAGACTCGTGGAGGAGCGAGGAAGGTTTCAGGTTGGGACGTTGACGAAGAAGTGATGAAGTTTGCCAAAGAGAGAGGCTTTATAGACAACGGGGACGGTACGTTGGAAGAACTCGTTTCATCTTCGGATGTCCTTGTGATAGCTGTTCCAGCTGGGGAGATAGTGGACGTAGGCAGAAAAGCGTACCTTTGCCCCAACGGGAACGTCAAGGCCGTAATGGATACAGGAAGTGCCAAGCGCAGAGTGGGAGGGGCACTATCGGAACTATGGCGGGAGAGGTACGTGGGGTTTCATCCCATGGCGGGCAGGGAAAATGGGGGGATAAATAACGCCTCTTGTGACCTTTTCCAAGGAGCCCTCTGCGCCGTGGTGCCCTTTGCTCACACATCCGAAGAGGTCGTGGAGATCGCAGAGGAGCTAGCATCGGCTCTGGGAGGCTCAAGCCTCCGGATGGATCCTTTGTCTCACGACAGGGCAGCGGCGTGCCTGAGTCACTTTCCCATGTTGCTTTCCATGGTGCTACCCCTTGTGGCAGCAGAGCAGATGAAGGGTTTGGAGGGGCTTTTTTCTATGGCTTCCGGGGGCTTCAGGGATACATCAAGGCTTTCCAGCGGACCGTCCTGGCTTGTGGCCCAAATGTGGGAGCAAAATCAGGATCTGATAAGGCCATTGCTCCTGCGGGCCGAGTCTTTGCTGGGCGAAATAGCCGGTTCAAGCACTGACGAAGTCATTAAAATGGCGCAAAAGGCCAAGTCCTGCAGGGAGAAGATCCTTGGCATGAGCGTAAACAAAAGGGGTGATGGGGATGAGCAGTGACGTAAGAATAAGACCCGCAGAGGGAGGGCTAAAAGGACGTTTGACCCTCCCAGGGGATAAATCCATATCCCATAGGGTGGGCTTCTTCGGAGCCCTTTCCTCTGAGGGCATAACTGCAGAGAATTTCTCCTCTGGAGCAGATTGTGCCTCCACCCTCAGGTGTCTTGAGCTTGCAGGGTGCCTAGTGGAGAGAATTGGAGACAAGGTAAGGGTAAGAAGAGGGATTAATCCAGGGGAGATAAAAGCTCCCCTGGATGCTGGCAATTCAGGGACCACTGCCAGGCTTTTGTGCGGCCTTTTGGCCGGCACGCCAGGAGTCTTTGCTGTCATAACCGGCGATGAGAGCTTGCGAAAAAGGCCCATGGGGCGGGTTGTATCCCCTCTTAGGACTTTAGGGGCAAGGATAGATGGGCCTGGGGGCGGAGCTTACCTTCCTCTTTCCATAAGGGGGGGCTGCCTTTCGGGAGGAACCTTTGAGCTTCCCATGGCCAGCGCTCAGGTGAAGACCGCCCTGATTCTAGCGGGCTTGAACGCCCACGGGAGCGTGACCGTAGTGGAGCCTGCCAAGAGCAGGGACCACTCGGAAAGACTTTTGCGACATCTTGGAGTGCCCCTGAGGCAGGAAGATAATCGGATAACGGTTTATCCATGCAGCGACCTTCCAGGGTGTTCTATAAGGGTTCCTGGAGATTTTTCCTCCGCTGCCTTTTGGATAACTGGGGCACTCATTGTTCCGGGCTCAGATATAGTGCTGGAAAACGTAGGGATAAACCCCACAAGGACGGGTTTTTTGGAATGCCTTAAAAAGATGGGGGCTTCCATAGAGATAGAGGAAAAAGAGCCTGCCGGCGGAGAACCAGTGGGCAACATAAGGGTTAGGTACTCGGAACTTGAGGGTATAGAGGTGGAAAAAGACGCAATTCCCACCATGATAGATGAGCTTCCATTGCTGGCCCTCATAGCTACCCAGGCCCACGGGGTAACCAAGATCACCCATGCAGAGGAGCTGAGGGTGAAGGAGTCAGACCGCATAAGTTCAATGGCCAAGGGGCTCAGAGCCTTGGGAGCAGACGTGGAGGAGCTGGAGGACGGCTTTTTTATAACTGGTCCTACACCTCTTGGAGGAGGTTGCGTTGAAAGCTCAAAAGACCACAGGATCGCCATGACCTTCTCCATAGCTGCCCTGGCTGCACAAGACGAGATAATAGTGAAAGATGCCCAATGTGTTGGCATATCCTATCCAGAGTTTTTCGATCACCTGTCCATGCTTTCAGAGGGGGTAAAAGACCTTGAATATAAACGCTGAAACCAAACTGGTGGCCCTTTTGGGGGACCCAGTGGAGCACAGCCTTTCGCCAACGATGCATAACGCAGCGTTTTCAAAGATGGGGCTGAACATGGCCTACTTGGCTTTTAAGGTCAAAAAAGAAGATATGAAGGGCGCCCTGGAGGGCTTGAAGAGTCTAGGTGCTATAGGTTGCAACATAACAGTACCCCATAAGGAAACGGCTTTGACCTTGCTGGACGAGGCCACCTCCGAAGCCAAGGCTCTTGGAGCAGTGAACACCGTCCTGTTCAAAGACGGGAAGGCTTTAGGGTACAACACGGACGTCATAGCCATAGAGGAGATACTTGATTCTTTGATTTCTGAAGACAAGGAGGCCTTCCTCTTAGGAGCAGGCGGAGCGGCAAAGGCTTCGGCCTACGCCCTGGGGAAGAGGGGCTTTAAGAGAGTTTGGATAACCAACAGAATGGAAAATCGTGGGAAAACCTTGGTCGAAAAGATGAACGAACTTTTCCCCGAAAGGCCCTTCCAATTCCTTCCTTGGGGAGACCTTCCTGTTTCTTCCGGAGGCCTTCTTATCAATGCCACGTCCTTGGGAATGTCCAGTGTGCCGTGGCCGAAGGGTTTGCTGGAGAGGTTTTTGGATTCATGGGATGTAAAAGGAGTTTTGGACATAGTTTATCTTCCAGGGGGCACGACTCAACTGATAGAAGAGGCGAAGAGGAGGAATTTGAAGCACGTACCAGGGGAGGAAGTGCTCTTGCGGCAGGGAGTGTGGGCCTTTCGCCTTTTTACGGGGATAAATCCGGAAGTTTGCGCTATGCGCAGTGCCCTTGGCCTTTGAGGCCAGAAAGGAGGAGGCGATGGGGATTTTGAGGTTTCTCACCAGCGGAGAATCCCACGGCAGGGGGCTCATAACGGTAGTGGAAGGCCTTCCTGCAGGGCTTTCAGTACCCATAGAAAGGTTGGAAAAGGAGCTTGAGCGCAGACGGCGGGGTTATGGCCGAGGCGCCAGGATGAAGATAGAAAAAGATCATCTTACCATCTGGGGCGGCATTTGGAACGGCAAAACCACTGGTGCTCCATGCGGGTTGACCATTGAAAACAGCGAGTGGGAAATGTGGCGAAGCTCCATGGATCCCCAAAGTTGTGATCCCGAAGCTGTGAAGGAAAAGAGCATTTATTGTCCTCGTCCTGGGCATGCAGATCTTCCAGGAGGATTGAAGTACGGCCATGAAAACATGCGGCCGGTCCTTGAGAGAGCAAGCGCCAGGGCCACCGCAGCGTGGACCGTGGCGGGGACCTTGGCCAGGCTTTTAATAGAAAGCTTGGGGATAGAAGTTAGAAGCGCGGTAACAAGCGTAGGTGGAGTGACGGTGAAAGTACCTTCTGAAGAGGAGGAATGGCATGTTGCTTCCAACTCGCCGTTGGGTTGTGTGTTTCAAACCGATGAGGAGAGGCTGAAAGAAAGGATAAGGGAGGCGATGAATGAAGGAGATAGCTTGGGGGGAGCCTTCGTGGTATCCGTCAAAGGACTTCCGCCTGGGGTTGGCTCCTACGTGGAGTGGGACCGCAGGTTGGATGGAAGGATAGCCCAAGCTATGATGGCCATTCCTGGCATAAAGGGAGTGGAGGTGGGAGAGGGGTGCCGACTAGCAGACCTTCCTGGCAGTCAGGTGCACGACGGCATTTTTATGGATGAAAAAGGAAGGATCAAAAGGGAGACCAACCGCGCCGGAGGTATAGAGGGAGGCATGACCAACGGTGAAGAGGTGCTTGTAAGGGCCTTTATGAAGCCCATACCCACCCTCACTAGGCCTCTGCCTTCGATTCGCTTGGACCTGATGGAAGCTTCCTTTGCCCACAGGGAAAGAAGTGACGTGTGTGCCGTTCCAGCCGCGAGGATAGTAGCCGAGGCCATGCTGTCCTGGGTGATTGCGGCGGCCATAATGGAACAATTTGGAGGAGATATCCTGGAGGAAGTCCAAGAACGTTTTTCTTCCTATGTTAGTAGGGTTGGGAGGAGAGACGATGAAAAGGCCTAGCATATTCATAGGGGGGTTCATGGCGGCAGGCAAAACTACGGTGGGAAAGGCTTTATCCGTGAGGACGGGTATGCCTTTCGTTGATTTGGACGTTCTTATAGAGCAGAGGGAGGGCATGGCTGTAGCTGAGATATTTAAAAAAAGAGGAGAAGCCTACTTCAGGGAGCTGGAGAAAAAGACCCTGCTTGATCTTTTGGATGCCGGCAATATCATTGTCTCCCTTGGAGGGGGCACCCTTTTGAATCAGGACCTCAAGAGTAAGATCCTGGAGGAAGGAACCCTGGTCATATTGGGAGTTTCTCCACAAGAGGCCATTGCAAGGGCGAAGAACGAACCGGGCAAAAGGCCATTGCTTGACGAGGGAAAGGTAGAGGTACTTTGGAGGGAGAGGCAGAAGATATATGAAGGGGGCAACCTACATATAGAGACCGACGGAAAAACAGTGGGGGAGATCCTGGACGAGGTCCTTTTGAGCTTGGGACTTTTGACTGATGAAGATGCTCCAAAAATTGAGGAGGTAATAGACGACAGCATATTCATAGGTAGAGGCATCCTCTGCGAAGAAAAGCTTAGGAGCTTGTTGGGGGATGGGGATCTTCCTTTCGTGGTGGCCGACGAGCTTTCCGGTCCCTTTTTCTCAGGGAGGCTTAGGGCGCTGAAGGGGCTCTATATACTGCCTAGAGGTGAGGAGGCCAAGACATTAAGGCATGTGGAAGGACTGTATGAGGCCTTTGCCAAGGCAGGATTGGACAGAGGAAGCACCGTAATAGCTCTAGGGGGTGGTTCCGTGGGCGATGTGGCGGGTTTTGCCGCTGCTACCTGGATGCGCGGTGTGCATTTGGTTCAGTGCCCTACCACCCTTCTTGCTCAGGTGGATAGCTCCATAGGTGGAAAGGTGGGGGTAAACCTTCCTTTTGGTAAAAACCTTGTTGGAGCCTTTTACAGGCCAAGGGCAGTTGTAGCGGACGTCAAGTGCCTCTTGACTCTGTCTTGGGACAACTATAGACAGGGACTTGCGGAGATCGTCAAGTACGGCCTAGGTGAGGACTGGGAGCTTTTCAAGCTGCTGGAGAACAACAGAGAAGCCCTCGTCAGGCGAGACTTGGATTTTCTCGTGGAGGTCATAGCAAGGTGCGTGGCGATAAAGCAGAGCATAGTCAAAATGGACGAGCAGGAAAAAACAGGGGAGAGGATGCGCCTAAACCTTGGCCATACTGTGGCCCACGGCATAGAGAGCGCCTCGGGATACCAGTGGAGTCACGGGGACGCAGTCTCCGTCGGTTTGGTAGTGGCTACGACCCTATCGTGCAGGTTGGGACTTTGTGACGAAGAGACCTTGAACAGGCTCAAAAGCCTGCTGAAGGGTTTGGGCCTTCCAGTGAAGTCCCATTTGACCTGGGAGCAAATAGCTCCGTTCATAGAAAAGGATAAGAAATTTACCAACGGCAAATCAAGGCTTGTCCTTCCTGTAAAGGGTGAGAAATCCGTAGTTATAGAGGAATGCACTTTGGATAAATTTAGGGAGTGTTATGAAGAGATATTGGCTTCGGAATGATCGAAATTTAGGGCGGGAGGTATTTATTTAGGCCGAGAAGTTACCCTTCTCGGCCTAGGAAAGGAGACGACCTGTATGAGGTGTGGTTTCTTTAATGGTTTAGCAGACTTTGGGTTTCATGGTACCATATTTAACCATATAGTTGTGTAAATCGAAAACTCTATTTAACATGTGGGGAGTATGTTTATATTTGGCATAAAAAAGAGCTTTCCTGTAGTAATCCCATAATTCCTTCCTGAAATCTGGATGGGCGCATTTGCCGATTATTTGTTTGACCCTTTCTTTTGGGCTCAAGCCTCTCAGATCGGCTAAACCTTGTTCCGTTACGACGACGTGTACATCATGTTCGGTGTGATCATGATGGGATACCATGGGTACTATGGAGGATATATTCCCGTCTTTGGCCACAGACTTAGTTGTAAAGATGGACAATGCAGCGTTTCTGGTGAAGTCACCAGACCCTCCGATTCCATTCATCATTGCGCATCCACCTATATGAGTAGAGTTGACGTTGCCATATATATCTATTTCTATTGCTGTGTTCATTGCTATTACTCCGAGGCGACGAATTACTTCAGGGTTATTGCTTATCTCCTGGGGTCTGAGGATGGTGTAGTTCTTGTAGAATTTTAAGTTTTTATAAAAGTGGTCCAATTTTGAGGGAGAGATTGTAAAGGCTGTCCCAGATGCAAAGGATACCTTTCCTGTATCGATCAACTCCAGCACGGCGTCTTGCAGGACTTCTGAGTATATCTCTAAATTTTCAAAACGGGATTCTTTGAAGTTGGTTAGTACTGCATTGGCCACACTGCCTACGCCGGATTGTAGAGGGAGTAAATTTTTGGGGAATCTTCCTTTTTTGATTTCAAATTCAAGAAAATCAATTATGTGGCCTGCGATAAGCCTGGAATCTCTATCTATCTCCGCAACGGGGTTTGTAGAATCCTTTCGGTTTGAGATTACAATTGCGACAATTTTTTCTTTCGGACAAGGGATATATGGTATTCCTATTCTATCGGAAACTCTGCACAGAGGTATTGGCGATCTTAAGGGAGGGTCCCCAGGGTCATATATATCGTGAAGGCCTTCCAAATCCAGCGGTTGGGCAAAATTTATTTCCACTATTACTTTGTCTGCTTTTTGAACGAAGGTGTTCGTCGCTCCCACAGAGGTGGATGGAACTATCCCGCCGTCCTCTGTGATGGCAACAGCTTCTACTAAGGCTATGTCAATATTACCTAGATATCCTAGTTTTATAAATTGAGGCAAATGACTCAAATGAATATCGCAAAAATCTATCTGTCCCGAGTTTATGCCGTTTCTGCAGTCGGTGTTTGTTTGGTAAGGGTATCGTTTCTTAATGACGCCACTTCTTGCGAGAACTCCGTCTAATTCATCTCCTGTTGAGGCGCCCGTAATGATGTTTAGTCTTATATTTTCACCCTTCTGGGCTCTTTGGGCGATCATTTCAGGTACGACCTTGGGATAGCCTGCTGGAGTAAAACCGCTACATGCTACGGTCATTCCATCTTTGATGAATTTCGCCGCTTCCTCTTTCGATACCACTTTTTCTCTCAAAACCTTACTTCTTATTCTTTCATGAAGCTCCAATTTAGCTCACCTCTTTCTCTCAGATTATTTATATAGCAGGCAAAACAAAGATCATCTTGGTAAAAAGCACCATGCCGAAAAGAGCGAAAGGATACGTGGCCCCATAGCCTAAAACAGGCTCATCACTATTGACTGCTTCTATTGCTGCTCCCAAACCAGGTGTAGATGTCATGCCTCCACAGAGAGCTCCCAACAATAACGGCCAATCGAGTTTGAAAATTCTATGCCCGACCCAAAAACCAAAAAGGATAGATATGCTTCCTGCTACAAGGGAGGCAAAAAGTATGCCAATTAGATTGAAGCTCAACGTTTTGAAAAATAGGCTTCCATATTTAAGGCCTATGGAGCTTAGGAATATTAGTAAGGATAAGGATCTAACCTTATTAAGCACTTTCTCGTTAATCCTGAAATCCAAAAAGAAGACTTTCCTTTGATATCCTAATGCCAAGGAGGATAGCAAAACTCCACCTGTAGTGCCCAATTTGAAATATCCTATTTTGTATAAGGGGAGAGCAATATTGCCTAATAGGTAGCCTAAAATGCAGCATATAGCAAAACTCAAAACGAATGAAATTGCTTTTTGCATATTTACAGGCTTGTTTCCAGTTATATCTGCAGTTGCGTTAAGGGCATGAGAAGATGTCAATTCTTTATTTTGTGTTCCTATGTTGAAGACTTGAGGCAGTAATTTCGTAGAAAGAATAACCAGTAACACTCCTATAGGATAGCTTATAGCATATGCTATACCTACGTCAGCGGAGTAGTTTGACCCCATAATTTTCCCGTAATCAGTGGCGGATTCTAAGGCCGAGGCTAATCCAGGGGAGCTTGTAAGAGCTCCTACGTAAGTTCCTGCAGCATGTCCTTTGGATAAAGTTGGTAGTGTAAGAACAACAATGTAACTGGTTAAGGCGCCAATAAACGTTATCGATAACCCCAAAAGAGCGAACTTGAAGCCGTGGCTTTTGATTACTGTTTGTATCTTTTTGCCTGCAATAAGACCCACTGTAGCTATGAAAAATATGAGGCTTATCTTTATAAGCCACGAGGGTATCAAGAGGGAATAGTTTCTTAGAAAAAGAGACAAGGTCATGCCTGCTACCAACGCACCAGATTCCCCAAGACTAAATTTCCCAACGTTTAGCTTACCGAGGTGGTTACCTGCAAAGGCAGCGACTACAACCAGAAAAATGGTAACTATGCAACTTGAAGAGCCCATGTTTACGCCCCCTTTTTGAATAAAAAAGTGCCCTCCACAGAGGAGGGCACTGGTAAAAACCAACCATTCGGATGTCCGAAGCAGACACCCATTGCCGCACCAACCATCCTCGTGGTTTTGCGTGCTTCTACATCACTGGCAGGTCTCCTGGCTCCGGGTCATCGCTTGGTTGAACCTTCCCATCGCATTAAAGCGACAGTGGCATATCTCAACCACGCTCTCCGTTACAGTGGCGGGACCGCGCCGGACTCTCACCGGTCTTCCCTTTTAAGCCTACCTTGCAGAGCAAGATAAGGCACCAATGATGCGCAAATATATGTAATTTTTTATAAAACGCTTCTTTATTCTGACGGGGAGTTTACTGCAATAAATGTGCTTTGTCAATTAGGTGTTGTTTATATGTGTTACCGGACAGTGATATTGTCACCCTGTAAGGGGACATTTTCGCTATCCGTTGTCAGCATAACATAGTCATGGTAACTAGAGGCCTTTTTAAGGCCTCTAGTTACCATTTGTCTACTTTTCCAAAAACGGATAACTCCAATGGGTGGGGGGATTTAGATTTTCTTTAATAGTTCTTGGAGAAATCCATCTAATCAGATTCAAGTAAGTTCCGGCTTTATCGTTGGTGCCTGAGGCTCGAGCTCCTCCAAATGGCTGCTGGCAAACTACAGCTCCTGTTGGTTTGTCGTTAATGTAAAAGTTACCTGCTGCATACCTTAATATTTTTGCTGCTTTTTCTACAGCCTTCCTGTCTTTTGCGAAGATTGAGCCTGTTAGGCCGTATGAGGAAGTGGAGTCGCATAACGTTAATGTTTCCTCAAAGCGCTCGTCTTCATACACGAAGATGGTCAGAACCGGCCCAAAAATTTCTTCGTTCATTGTCACGAAGTTAGGGTCGTTTGTTTCTATTATGGTGGGTTCTACGTAATATCCGGTTCTTTTATCTCCGTTGCCTCCGACTATTATCTTTGCGTTTGGCGAAGTTTTTGCTTTTTCGATGTACCCCATAATTTTTTTATAAGACGCTTCATCTATTACGGCGTTTACAAAATTTTTGAAGTCTCTAACATCCCCAACTGATAGATTTTTTGTCCAATCGACGAGGATTTCCCTCAACTTCTTCCAGATGGATTTAGGGATATAAGCTCTTGAAGCTGCAGAGCATTTTTGTCCCTGATATTCGAAAGCTCCTCGTACTAAAGCGGTAGCGAGGGCGTGAATATCTGCTGAATAATGGGCGAATATAAAATCTTTGCCGCCTGTTTCTCCTACTATCCTCGGATAGTTTTTATATTTTGATATATTTTCTCCAAGCTTTTTCCATAGTGTGTTGAAGGTATCTGTGGAGCCCGTAAAGTGTAAACCCGCGAAATTGGTGTTGCGGAGTGCAACTTCGCTTATTTCAGATCCTGGCCCAGGCAGAAAGTTTATTACTCCCGGAGGCAGTCCAGCTTCTTCAAAAATCTTCATCAAGTAGTAGCTGGAAAGCAAAGAAGTTCTTGCAGGCTTCCATATTGTTGTGTTCCCCATAGTAATAACTGATGAGTTGAGGCTTAGCGCAATGGCAGTAAAGTTAAAAGGCGATATGGTTAAAACAAATCCTTCAAGTGGCCTGTATTCCATTTTGTTTACACAATCATATTCGTGAGGTTGTAAAGGCTGCCACTGATAAATATATGATGCCTGATAAGCTCCGAATCTTAAGAAATCGATGCTTTCGCAGGCAGCATCTATCTCTGCTTGATGTACGTTTTTTGCCTGTCCCAGCATCGTAGCTGCATTTAATAAATAGCGATATTTGTTGCTGATTAGCTCAGCGACCTTCAGCATCACAGCACACCGTTCTGTCCAATGGAGGGATTCCCACTCTTTTTTGGCTAGTAGAGCCTCCTTGATAGCTAGTTCTGTTTCCTTTGGACCTGCTTCATGGTAGATGGCAAGGACATGCCCGTGGTCACATGGCATAGTTACTTCTCTTATCTTGCCTGTCCGTACCTCCTTCCCCCCTATAATCACGGGGATCTCGACCTTGATCTTTTCTTGGCGGGATAACTCCTTCCTCATCAGTTTCCTTTCAACGCTACCAGGAGCATAATTTTTGGTTGGTTCGTTCCTGGGTTTGGGAAAACAAAAGATCCCGTTATTCATAGAAAAAATCCTCCTTTCCAGTTGTGTCCGTTTTATTACTACTGGAAAGGATAAATAAGAATCTTGAAACATTAAACTTTTTGCTCATTTATGCTCTGTTTTGGGTTTATTGTTTTTGCACTAATTTGTAGAGTTTTTTGGGTCTTCCAATTTTAGTGAAAGGATACTCTGCAGACACTAGCTTGCTTTCTAATAGATACTCTAGGTATCTTCTTGCTGTAGCTCTCGATATACCCACAATACCTCCTATTTCCTTGGCAGAAAGAGCTTTATTGCTTTGTTCAAGGCATCGAATTACTTTCTCCAATAGCTTTTCTTGTATACCTTTAGGCAGGTCTCCTCTTAGGGGATGAACTTTAGTGTTTGCGAGCTCGCTCATCATTTTATCCAACTCTTCTTGATTCCAAGGGCTATCCCGCGTGGTAAGGCCCAAGTTGTACGTCCTGTAAGCTTTCAATGAGGATTCTAATCTTTTGAAGGAAAAGGGTTTTATCAGGCAATCGAAAGCGCCTTGACATATGACATTGCGTATTATAAATGGGTCACCGGTTTTTGCCATAACGATAAAATCTACCCTAGGGAAAGCGCTTCTAAGGCCTTTAAAGCCATCAAGCTTTAAATCTTTGTCCATATGAGCATCCAAAAGCACAAGATCGACTGTTAAGTTCTTTAGTTCCCTTTTTAGGGAGCTCAATGAGTGAGTCTCTGATGTCACCGTGAATCCATAGATACCGCTAATGTAATTTCTGCACAGATAGCAAACCATCGGGTCTTCATCAGCAATGATGACTTTGAGTTTGGGCAATTTGTGTTTCTCCTTTCCGCAAGGTCAAGTCCTATATTTTGTGTAAATTTGTTTTGGTCTCTGGTAATGGCCTTAT
>NZ_DAITZW010000041.1:0-12955 GCF_036847465.1 Thermovirga lienii
TTCGCCCATCGATCTTGTAACCTTCGTCGTGGAGAAACTTAGCCAAGTTGCTAGACATCAAGTTATAAACAAATCCTTGCAATATATGAAGGTTAACCCTTGGAAGCCTAATCTCTCCACCTTGAAGAGAGTTAAGATTTAGCAGTATCTTCAATTAGGCACCCCCGCTTTTGCGTAAAAATTAAAAAACGGACCGTAAGGGTTACAAAAAAACTCTATGTATATATTTTACATGAAAATTTAAATACCACAACAAACTAATGGGCTTTCGCGTTGTCAAAAAAATTCTTCACCGTTACACTAATCTAAAAAGATATGCAAACACCAAAAGGAGAGCCTTGCCATGGGAAAACCCTATTATCAGATGACTGTCCAAGAAGTTCTGGATGCTTTGAAAACCTCTGAAAACGGCCTGACGAATGATGAGGCTGAACGAAGGCTTAAAGAATATGGTCCAAACGAAATTACCGAAGATGCAGCTGTATCAAAGTGGATGATCTTCCTTTCCCAATTTAAGGATCTGCTTGTAATAGTTTTGATCGTCGCAGGTTTCATATCCCTTGCCATTGGAAGTGTAAGGGACGGCGCCATAATGTTCATCATAGTGATAATAAACGCACTAATAGGCTTTTTCCAGGAATACAAGGCCAACAAAGTTTTGGCTCGCCTAAAGGAACTCATAACATCACCAGCAAAGGTGAAAAGAAACGGCGAACTCACAGAAATCCCCCAATCCAAGCTGGTGCCAGGGGATATAGTCTACATAGAAGCAGGGGATAAAGTCCCCGCGGACTTAAGGATCATCGAAGCATTCAATCTTCGAACAAACGAATTTTCATTGACTGGTGAGTCAGTGTCTCAAGAAAAGAACAACAAGGCTATAATGCACGATTGCATCTTGGCAGACCGGGAAAACATGGCCTATATGGGAACAACAGTAGCAAGCGGTTCCGCATACGGCGTGGTGGTTGCTACAGGCATGAAAACCGAAATGGGCAAAATCGCAGGAATGACACAGGCTACAACAACTACCCAATCCCCGCTCCAAATAGAACTCGGTATTTTGGCAAAGTGGCTTACTGGCATCGTAATCATAATAAGCATAGGTCTTTTCGGTGTAGCTCTATGGCAGGGTTTGGGGCTTTTCATGAGCATGGTTTACGCTCTTGGGATAGCAGTGGCTGCAGTCCCTCAGGCCCTTCCCGCCCAAGTAACAGTAGCATTGGCCTCCACCAGTAAGCGCCTGGCTGAAAAAAAGGCTGTGGTCAAAAACCTCCCGTCTGTGGAAACATTGGGCTCCACCACCGTAATATGCACCGATAAAACAGGAACCCTGACGAAAAACGAGATGACGGTAACCAAGCTATGGTTCGATGATGCTGAATATCAGGTAACAGGTATAGGGTATGAGCCAAAGGGCGAGATCCTTGACGAAAAAGGGACTCCCATATCAGAGGAGAAAATAAAAGAACTAGAAATAATGCTTGATGCAGCGACCATGGCATCTAACGCTGAGATACATCCGCCAGACGACCAGCACAGCGGATGGTATCCCATTGGCGACCCAACTGAGGCCGCCTTAATTACCCTTTCAATGAAGGCAGGGACAAGAAGCCCAAAAGAAGACGAAGAAAACCCGGAACTTCACGAGTTTCCTTTCGACTCGGAACGCAAGCGGATGAGCTCCGTAAGGAAGTTCGGAGACCGCCTACAGCTAGCTATGAAAGGCGCCACTGACAGCGTACTCTCCGTAGCAAAATATATTTACCGCGACGGCAGAATCTTACCCTTGACAGAGGAGGACAAAGAAAAAATACAAAAACTCAATGAAACATGGTCGAAACGAGCCCTTCGCGTTCTTGCCATAGCGTTTAGGCCTCTTGAGGCAAACGGCCAGGACTATGTACTGGAAGAAACTGAAAAAGATGTGGTCTTTTTGGGGCTTGTAGGAATGATAGACCCTCCCAAAGAAGGAGTTAAGGAGGCCGTTGCAAGCTGTCACCAGGCAAAAATAAGAATAATAGTCATGACAGGAGACCATGCAATTACGGCTCAGGCAATAGGGAAAGAAATTGGTCTATCCGAAGAGGGTGCCCCTCCTACCTACACTGGCGCCCAAATGGAAAAAATGAGTGACTCCGAACTTACGGATATTCTCATGTCACATAAGTCCATAATTTTTTCTCGCGTAGCTCCCGAAGACAAGCTTCGCATAGTTATGCTATTGGAAGCTCAAGATGAGGTTGTAGCTGTAACTGGAGATGGAGTTAACGATGCCCCTGCGCTGAAACGAGCAGCAATAGGCGTTGCTATGGGCCAAAAGGGAACGGACGTGGCAAAGGAAGCAGCGGAGCTGGTACTGCTAGATGACAGCTTCCCCACCCTGGTAGAAGCTGTCAAGGAAGGACGAACGATCTACAAGAACCTCAGAAAAACCGTCCTTGCCTCTATGACAACGAACATGGCCGAATTGATGGTGGTCCTCCTCGGTTTGGCAGGCATAGCCATGAAAAACTGGGCTATACCTATCCTCGCCATTCAGATTTTGGCCATAGACTTGCTGGCAGAAGTCTTGCCCTTGACTTGCCTTACTTTTGATCCTCCAGATGAGAACATAATGAAAATGCCTCCAAGGGATCGCAAAGAACACATAATGAACTTCAAAAACTCGGTGGAAGTGATGTTTTTGGGAGGACTAATAGGAACACTGGCTTTCCTCAATTTCGTTATGTTCATGAAGCGCCAAGGGATAATCCTGACCCCAGAGATGATGGAAAATCCATTATTTGCAAGAGCAACGGCCATTACGTACCTGACCATCGCCTATTGTCAATTTGTTAATATCCTTTCTCGCAGAGATGATGAAAAAAGCCTTTTCAACAAGGCCTTTTTCTCCAATAAAATCCTTTTGGGCTCAATAGTGTGGTCCATTACAATGGTGTTTATTGGAATCTATACGCCCTACGTAAGCGATTTCCTCCGCTTTGAGGGACCCCAGATCTCTGACTGGATTTTCATCCTTGGAGCATCCGGCATTTACCTTGCCGTTTATGAGACCATGAAATTATTCAGGAGATTGAGAATGGCAAAAGCGTAAAGCAAATATTTTGAGCACAATGCCAAAAATAAAGACCTAACTCTATTTTTTGCCTATTTGTCCCAAATTGTTAATTTGTCAGTGCCCCACCAATAAAGAGATGCCTGCCCTCCACAGACAACGTATACGATATTGACAATAACGAAAAATCATAGTATTTATTTTTTGGGATTCAGCGTTGGATACGAATTAGTGAAATGGAGGGCAATGTATGAACAGCAAATTTTCTGCAGAGGAAATGGCTTATTACAAGATAATCGACCTTCTTCTTTCGAAAAACTATGCTCCTGGCGATCGTTTAGTTGAAACAGAACTCGCAGAAATGATAGGCGTAAGTCGCACTCCTATCCGCAACGCCCTTCGAAAATTGATAGCCGAAGGCCTTCTGGTCACCGGCAAAAACAAAGGGTGCTACATCCCCCACCTCAATGCCAAAGACATGAAAGAAGTCTTTGATGCAAGGATTTTCCTAGAGGGCAAAGCTGCTTTTGAGGCTGCTTACCATCGAACACAAAAAGACATAGAAAATCTTTCAAGGATCATTGAAGAAGAAAAAGAGTATTACAGAACCGGTGATGTAGCAAACTACACTGAGGCAAACAAAAACCTCCACCTAACCATCTCGGCACTAGCCAGAAATGCTTACATCGACAAGTTCGTAAGGCAGACCTTTTGGCGATCCGAACTTTATATATTCTACTTCGACCGCTTCTATGCTCCTGATTTATCCGAAATAATCCTCAGAGACCCTCACAAATCCAAAAGCTGCATAGAACACGAAAAAATAGTCAAGGCAATAATCGAGCAAGACCCATCGGGAGCAGAGATCGCCATGAAGGCACATCTAAAAAGTACCTATGAGTACCTTTCTCCACGCTTCCTTTTACATGGCCCCTCAAAAGGAGTTCAACCCGAACATAAAAACATTTATACGGGAAAGGAAGGTGATGCCTCTTTTTAAAAATGTTGCCGGTTCCAAATCAGTCTTCAGAAAAACTACTGTTGCAGAGAGAAAGGAGAGAATTCATTTATGGAACATTATGGTTTTTTGTCTTTGCTTCCGCCTATCATCGCTGTTTTGCTGGCTGTTAGGTACAGGAACGTAATTGTCGCCTTATTTTCGGGTGTTCTGATAGGCGCCCTTGTCTTAGCCAACTGGAACCCTATTGCGGCCTTGAGCATGACGATAAAAGACTACATATTCAAGCAGGCCTCCGGTGGTTACAACTCAAGTTTGTTGGTCATGTAGGAAGGTGGATTAATAATGGCACAGATTTTGATTCTTGGAGCCGGTCGAGTTGCGCGGCCCTGCGTCCAGTATCTTTTAAGAAACACTGAACACTCGGTAACTGTAGTGGACATAGACGAAAACAACCTAAAAAGGGCTACGGGTGGGCATCCCCGAAGCCAAATCATTGTAGGGGATGCAGCCAATGAGACAGAGCGCTTTATTGAGCAAGTAAAACCCCACATCGTCATAAACCTTTTGCCGGCTCAATTCATGCCGCCTGTGGCTAAAAAGTGTGTAGAATTCGGCATAAACTACGTGGATCCCTCGTACATAAAGGATGAAATGCGCTCCCTTGATGCTGCGGCCAAAGAAAAGGGTATCTTGATCCTGTGCGAACTGGGACTTGACCCTGGCATCGACCACATGTCGGCAGCAAAGACCATCAAAGAAATACACGAGAAAGGAGGCCTTGTGGACTCCTTCTGGTCATGTTGTGGCGCCCTGCCCTCCCTGTGCGACAACAACAACCCCCTGGGATACAAGCTCTCATGGTCGCCGGAGGCACTGATAGGGGCCAGCAAGAGAACCGCAAGGTTCTTAAGGAATGGAGAAGTAGTTGTATTGCCTGATGGTGAAACCTACAAACATCCCAGCCTGGTGGATGTAGAAGGCCTTGGCTGTTTCGAAGAATACGCAAATGCCGACTCCATACCCTACATCGAACTGTACGGTATTAAGGAGGCAAAACATGTATACCGAGGCACCTTCCGCTACCCAGGTTGGTGCGAACTTATAGCAAAAATGAACGACCTGGGTCTTTTTGAGACCACGGAAATGGACCTAAAAGAACTCACTTACAGAGATTTCATGGCCAAGATACTGAACACCGGCAAAGCGAACGTGGAAGAAAAGCTTTGCTCCGCCCTAGGAAGGGAAGCCTTCTCTTCCGTTTTCCTGAAACTCAAATGGCTTGGCTTGCTTTCAGAGGAGAAAATCCCCTTCGAAACGGGCTCACCTCGCAGTGTGGTAGCGTCACTGTTCCACAAAAGATTAGTATTCTCAAAAGGAGAAAAGGACCTAGTGCTCATGGAACATCGCTATGTTGCAAGCTTCCCCAAAGAAAACACCAAAAAACTCATAACGTCCACCCTGATCTGCACTGGTTCGGTAGACGAGGATACGGCAATCGCCAAGACCACTGGCATACCTCCGGCAATAGGGGCCATGTTGATCTTACAAGGCAAAATCAAAGCCACGGGGGTGCACGCTCCAGTGCTACCTGAGATATACGAACCTTCCCTCAAGCTGCTTGAAAAAGAGGGAATAACCTTCACTGAAAAAGAGACAACAATATAGAAATAAAAGGAAAACTGAAAAACGGGAGCCAACACAGCTGCTCCCGTTTTCTTCATTACATTTAACCTAATTCACGCAAATTGGGGATTTGATTCTTGTAATTGACCTGTTACATCCTTAATGTTACCTTTTAACAAATTTCGTTGTGCTGGAGGCACCCCCATGAGACCAACACCTCTACACCCCATTAAAACAAGAGGGAAAACTTTAGGGGCACCTAAGCCTCTTGTATGCATCTCGTTAATAGATAGCCAAGAACCAATAATTTGCGAAGAAACAAAAAGAACAATTCAACTTGCCCCAGACATAATAGAACTGCGGGTAGATGCTTGGGACTTCATTGAAGACGTTGAAACTTCCTTATCTGTGATTAAAGAAGTGCGAAAGATTGCAAAGGACGTTCCCATAATACTCACATGCAGAGGACATTGGGAGGGAGGCTTCAAGGAAGTCTCAGATGAGGCCAAGTTCTCCCTATACGAAAAGGCAGTAAAGCTCAAATTAGTAGACTACATAGACATAGAGCTTGCCTACGGCGAAGAGAAGATCCAAAAGGCAAAGGAACTCCTGAAAGGCACTTCAACCTACCTCATTGTATCCTTCCATGACTTCGAAAAAACCCCTCCTGAAGAGGAACTATACTCCATAATGGCCTCTGAGATAAAGGCCGGAGCTCATGTAGCCAAACTAGCGGTCATGCCCAAAAAAGAAGAAGATGTTCTTGCACTTCTAGCCGCAACCTTGTCCACAAGGAGAGATTTTCCAGAGGTACCACTGATAACCATGTCGATGGGCGAACTAGGCAGCTTGAGCCGTGTAATAGGCGGAAAGTTCGGATCAGACCTTACCTTCGCCGTCGGAAACAAAGAATCCGCTCCAGGCCAAATACCGGTGACTAAACTCAAACAGTGCCTAGATGCACTGTTTTAAACAACATTTCGTTATCCAACTTTACTTTATGCTTTCCCAGTGCTGGCAGTAGATGTGTCAACAAACCCTATTGCCAGCATTTGTCTTGCCGTAAGCACCCAGTGAAAAATATCTATAAAAGTCAATAAATATCAGGCTCTCTGCACACTTTTACCGCTGAATACGCACCTCATTTGAAAACATTAATTCACTTTGTATGGTAAAAGTCATTGCTATAAGCTGCCACAAATGGTATATTTTTTATGTTATAGGTGTTTTTCTCAGCAGCTTGTTGAACCAAAGAAAAACCTGGGAGGCATCGAAACCTTGGGGCAAAAAATCACCCTCAAAAAGAAAACCCCTTCGGACGGTAACGCGATGGATTTCTTACCGCAAAAGGCTTAAGAAAACCAATGCAAGCCTTGAATACGTGACCCACTCTATCTTGAAGTTTTTGAAAAGCGAAACCATGGATGAACTTGCCGATGTGTTTGCTGTCGCTCTGCGCAAATTAGGACACAAGAATTTTTATCTAGAGCTAGAGGAATTCCCTAGCCAAGACACCAACGCATATTGCCCCGGGACCGAAACTAACAGGACATGTTTCCCTATAAGCTGCGAGGGTACGAATTGGGGGTTCTTGAAGTTTAAAGGTTCTCTTCCAAAGTCAGACCAAGAAGTCATAAACCTTTTGTGCAGCTATTTTGCCGCATCACGCACCAAACTATGGCAAAAAGAGGCTATAGAGAGAAAAAGCAGGATGGGCCAAATAATTTTCGACATAGTCTGCAACGCAGCGAAAGAAAAGGGCATCCATGATATCTGCAGGAAAGTAGTCCAGGAAATGTCACGGAATACATCACTTCCCTGGATTGACATCTGGGAAGTGATAGATGAAAAAACGGGAAAAACTCGCCTAGTCTACAAGTCAGGAGATGCCTCCCGCGAAGTCATTGCTAAGGTAGAATCAGGCAAGGGCCTTGTTGGAAAAGCCGTAAGGGAAAAAAGAACTCTTTACTTCCCGGACGTCACTAAGTGCCCAGAAAACATACAGCTAAGCACCGAATCTAGGTCAGAGCTTGACGTACCTATAATCTTCGATGAAGGGGTCTTGGGCGTTTTAAGTATTGGAAGTCCAAAAATAAATGGCTTTAAAGATGAAGAGATAGAGCTAATAGAGATCCTGGCAATGCACCTTGGGGTTTTGTGGGCACACCAAAATCTGCTGAACCAAGCGGAACTGGAAGCCCTCAAAGATCCGCTGACAGGCTTATGGAACAGAAAATTCTTCTCCGATAGGCTACAGGAGGAGCTTTCCCGCTGCAAACGATACAATACTACATTCTCATTGGTCATAATGGACCTTGCAGGATTCAAACACTTAAACGACACCCTTGGTCACCTGGAAGGAGACAACATATTGATAGAATTTTCCAAATTCATGGAACAACGCATAAGGCGCTCCGACATTCTCGCCCGATATGGAGGGGACGAATTCATAGCCATTCTCCCTGACACAAACAAAACAGAGGCTTTGAAACTCTCATTCAGGCTGAAGCGCGAAGTAAAAGAAGCTTTCCAGGAAGAGCTTGAAATACCGCTAGATGTGGATTTCGGGGTTGCCCTTTCCCAGAAGATTCATCAGATGGCCACAAACTTATAAATACTGCTGACGAAAGACTCTACGACGCAAAAAGAAAAGCCAAGCTGTTGAAAAAAGAAGCCCTTACTCCTTCGGTGCAAAGGATATTATCATAAGAACGGCCAATATAATTATTCCTCCTGCAATCAACGTGTGATAGGTGATGGTGTCCCCTGCGATGAGCCACCCTAGGAAAACTGCTCCCACAGGTGTCACGTATGCGTATGTGGCCACCTTGGAGGGCCTGCAGACTTTCATCAACGTCATGTAACACACGAATCCAACTAAAGACCCGAAAACCACCAGGTAAGCCCATGAAAGAACCGAGACCATGCTTACCTTTGAAAGTTCAAAGGTAGCCCATTCGCCCACGAAGAAAGAAGCCAAAAACATGAGGGCTCCACCCGCAAGCATTTGGGCTGCTACCGAAAGAAGAGGAGAAGAGGGTGTTTGGCTGTACCTAGAATACAAGGAGCCCGTCGCCCAAGAAATGGATGCAGCCAGCACTATTACGATCCCCTTGAGGTTGTACCCTTCTCCTCCAATGTGCCTTGTAAAGACTATCAAAAGAGCCACTCCCAAAAAGCCAAGAACCACGCCTACCATTTCTATGACTCCAGGCTTGCCTCCGCCAAAAAGCAACCAGTTGAGCAGAACTATCCAAAGAGGGACGGTGGCTATCAAAAGGGCCGCAAGGCTGGAGGATATGTATTTTTCACCCCAGACTACGCTGCCGTTACCCAGCCATATTACTAGCCCTCCTGTAATCAATGCACTCTTCCAATGTTTTAAGGAGATCCTTTCATTCTTGTTTTTTATGCGGGCAAACCCATACAAAATTGCCCCCGCCACCAAAAACCTTAGGCCCGAGGAAAGATATGGAGGAATGGTTTTGACCATGTAATATATGGCCAAATAAGTAGTGCTCCAGGTAGTATAGAGGCCTGCAAACATAAGAACTATAAGCCAATTGGGGAAACGCCTTTCTGGATTTACTTCGCTCATCAGACTAACCCTTCTTCATATGGTTAACAACTTTTCGCCCTTTTTTATCACTTCAGTCAAGGGGCCTCCCCAGTAAATGACTTCCACTCCAAGATTCTCCAGAACCTCCGTTACCCCTAGCTGATCGGCACATGCCTTGCATGCTGCCACGTGAACCCCTGCCTTTTGGGCTTCCTTAAGTTTTCTCTGAACCTTTGCATCATGACCGGCCAATTGGGCTGCTGCTCCCCACACAACCAAGGTCACCTTATCCCACCACTTCTTTTTGAGAGAATTGATGGCGTACATGAAAACCATCTTTTCCGCCGTTACAGGATCCCCGCTAGTCCACAGTATATATAGATGTCCGTTTCCCAAGTTCCTTCCCCCTCCTTAACATGGGTAATATTTCATCAAACTCCGCTATTGTATATAATTTTATCATTTGGAGATTGCATTTCATAGCTAAAAATGAAGGAGCGGAGGGCTAAACATCCTCCGCACGAATAAAGCTCAATCGGCAAGATAGAGGATATACTAAGAGCAAAGACTATTGAAAAAAATTTTCATCCAAGGAGGTAAAACCATGATAAAAATTTTCTTGGCGGGTGCATCTGGAAACGTTGGCAAATCGATAATAAGAGCCATACAAACCACGGAAAAGGACAGCTTTAGTCTGGTTGGAGGTTGGTGCAAGGAGCAAGATGAGGACCTTGGAATTCTAGCGGGAGTAGGGCCTTTAGGAATTAAGGTGTCAGAAAGCTTAGAAGAAGGACTTGTAAACTCAAAACCTGACATGGTAATTGATTTCACATCCACCGTAATCCTAGAAGATAACATGAAGCTTTACCTAAAACACGGACTTGATGCCGTTATAGGAACTACAGGGCTTACAGAAGAGCAGCTTGAACCGTACAAAAACGAAGTAGTCAAAAAGGGCCTTCGCTGGGCAGTGATCCCAAACTACGGGCTTGGGATATATCTTGTCACAAAGTTCATAAAGGAGGCAAGAAAATTTTTCCCCTTTGTATCCATAATTGACAAGCACACTAACAAGATGGCCAACGCCCCAAGCGGAACAGCTGCAGCCCTTGCAAAGGCTGCATCAGAAGGAAAAATGGGTGAAATAGAGAGCAAAGAAACCTACCCTGGAGTATTGGGCGGAAAGATAGAGGGTGTCCAGGTGTTATCCCAAAGACTCCCATGGCCCGGCCCCTATTCAGGACATGAGATAACCCTCGCTAGAAAGGACGAGATAATAAAGATCTCCGTGGAAGACTACACAAGCGACATCTATATGGACGGCGTTTTCCTGACCGCAAGAAGAATAAAAGAATCCCCCAGGGGAGTTTTCTACAGAAGCCTGGAGGAAGTTATGGAGAAATAATAAGGAAAAGGATCTACCACAGGCGCATCATATGTGCCTGTGGTAGATCAAATCCGTTACCCTTCTTCCCTTGTAATTCACGTACCGAATCCCCGCAAGGCTGTACTTTTGCTTGATCCTGAATGCCAAAGATGCGAAGTTGGGTGTTGGAGATATGACTGTCTCTCCAAACAAATCTTCTATTCCTTGGGCCTTTAGGTCCCTTATCAACCTTGCGTACAAAGAAGATCCTATTCCCTTCCCCGTCAAGTTTGCGTGTATCGCAGTCTTGCCCACCAACGCAAAGTTTTTAGTTTTAGATTCATGGTCAAAGTCGGGATCCCAGACTATTTCCTCCAACCAAAGAGGGTCGACTTCCAACAGCTTCTCTTTTGGGTAGGCCATGAGAAAGCCCACAACGGCGTCATTTTTCTTTGCAACGTAAAAATGATCTAGCTCTTGAGCTGCCTTGGCGAACATTTCCTTGTAGTAATCTGGGTCAGAAAGGTAGTCATCGATCAGAAAGCCCTTATAAGGATCCTTCAGGGCCGTACCCACAGAGCAAGCAACCCTATAAATCTGCTCCACATCTTCAACTTTAGCTTTATGTACAGTTATTTGTTCCTTTTGCGGTATTTTCCTGTCGTCTAAAAGAGGCTTTTTCCTTGTTTTTTTAGACGTTAAGACAACATTTTCCAACATCTGTTTATCCCTCCTCGTTGTTTCAAAGAACAAAGATACCTGTGGTGTGAAACACCACATATCGGCTGGATCGAATACAAATAGTTGCCCTAGGACCACATCACAGTGAGGGAATAAACCCTCTTCCCACGCTTACGAGGTTAGCTGACGGGTTCGGGCCGAAAGAGGCTAGCCCTACCCACTTACGTGGGATTCACCCCTGAAGATTGGGTCCCCCGTTTCCCTTCAGGGAATTCAGCGTGTTGGTTGCCTGACTATCTTCCAGCGCGTGGGTCATACATTAGCGGACAAGTGAGTACAATAGGCAAGTGTATTATAATAGATGCGGGATCCGAACGCAAGATCTACGCTCCCTTTGCATCTAGACACAGTTTGTAGGGCTTGAAGTACCCCGAATATATTTCCCTTATAATCCAACTGACCATTCCTGGAAGGCGCCCTGCGAAGAAAACTGCCCTTCCTGCCTCCTTTACAAATCCCATATCCAAAAGAAGGGCACCAGATACCCCGTCTATATTTCCGTTTATACCTTTCAGGTTGCGCAGAGCGCGTTCCATCTCCAGGAACATCTCCAAAAAAGTGGTATTGGGAAGATTCTTCCCCAACCTTACTAAAGGTTCCACCCTAGGATCCTTAGTGTGATAGCGATGACCGAATCCGGGGATCTTCCTTCGTTCTGCGAGAATCTCCATGACCACTTCGGAGGGCTTCCTGCCTGATTGGTTTATTTCCTCAAAAAAACCCATGGCCTTTTCTATGGCGCCTGCGTGATGCTCTCCGAAGGCCATCATCCCCGCTGCCAAGGCACAGTGAACCCCCGAACCGGTAGAGGCCACCAACCTTGCGGCCTGAGTGCTCGGCGGAGTGCTGCCGTGGTCCGCCATGGCACAGAGTATGGCATTGAACACTCTAACTTCAACAGGCTGAGGAGCCCTACCCTGAATCATCCTGAACCAAAGTTCCGCAGGAGAAGCCCTCTCTATCCAACTTGTTATGTCCTCGCCATCCAATACAAGCCTATTGGGAGCAACATAAGTAGGCTCTGAAGACCTCACCACCATTCCCCATCCCTCCCAAGGTGTTCGATGTGATTGTGGTTTCTTTCGTTTGAAACGGCGGCATGTTTAGCCTTGGAGGGCTTTTGCACTTTCTTCAATTTGAGCTCCAATACCCATTCTTCTCCTATAACGTTCCTTAATACCTTCTCCATACAAAATCCCTCCCTAAGTCAATTTTTGCCGCCCACCTTTGGGAAAAGGCAGCAAGGTTATTGTTGGTGCGTACCATATATTTTGCAAAATATGTATTGGTACGGACCAATGCTTGTGTCGCACATTATACTCTTTCACATCCAAGATGTCAAGTTTTGCACAAATTTGTGTTTGGCAATCCAAGAATTCCAACATCTCGCAACATTGGAGAGACCTCAAAAACTGAGGCCGAAATTCGAGCATTGACAAAACATCAATTGGACACTAGCGGGGCAATTTCATGAAATTGGTGTAGCTTTAGTAGTCACACAAGACGGAGAAAAGACATGTAAGAGCCTTAAGGGGCTTGGAGACTGGAAAGGAAAAACATTTTGGGTATCTATTCGAAAAAACACCGAAAATCATAGATAAGTCAAAGCATAGGAGTGTTTCCATTCCGTATCGGTTCGATTGAATC
>NZ_DAITZW010000042.1:0-11258 GCF_036847465.1 Thermovirga lienii
TTCGTGAAGGTGGCCGCACGGTCGGCGCTGGTGTCGTAACGAAAATTTTGGACTAGCATTAAAGGGGTTAAAGTTTAAGCTATAAGCGGAAAGGTAGGCCTTTGAAATGGCAGACGTAGTAGGATTGCAGTGTACACAGTGCAAAAGGCGCAATTATGTGACTACCGTCAACAAGAAGAAGATGCAGAAGAAGCTTGAAAAGAAAAAATTCTGCAGGTGGTGTGGAACTCACACCTTGCACAGGGAGACAAAGTAGTGTAGAATACGCAACGCACGCAGGTCCGTGGCTCAATTGGCAGAGCACCGGACTCCAAATCCGGGGGTTGCAGGTTCGAGTCCTGCCGGGCCTGCCATTTTTAAGAACAGTTAGAGCGGGGGCTGTCCACTTTGAAGAAAGTTATGGATTTTATACGGGAAGCTAAAGCTGAACTCAAGAAAGTAACGTGGCCGAGTCGTAAGCAGGTGTGGTATTCCACGTTAGTCGTTATAAGCTTAACTTTGTTGGTCTCGGCTTATCTTGGAGTGGCGGATGTTATTTTGACAGCGGTGTTCTCGAAGGTGATCAGGTAGGTTGGTAGTGGCTCACCCCGATTTAAATCTTGATATTCTTGCTTAAAGAAAAGGTGGAGGAGGACAGGGGGCCAGCCGTGGCCCCCTTTTAGATGATGAACGGAGAAAAGAAGGAACGGCGTTGGTACATCGTCCAAACCTATTCAGGTTACGAAAATAGGGTGAAGGCAAATCTAGAGCAGAGAGTTTCCACAATGGGAATGGAGGACAAGATATTCAACGTTCTCGTTCCTATTGAGGAGAGGGTTTCTGTGAAGGGTGGGAAGCCGAAGCGCACCAAGCGCAAGGTTTTCCCTAGTTATGTTTTGGTTGAAATGATATTGGACGATCAGTCTTGGTATGTAGTGAGGCACACTCCGGGGGTAACGGGCTTCGTGGGAGCAGGAAGTTCTCCTATTCCCCTTTCTGAGCGAGAAGTAAGCGAGATAATGAGCAAGATAGGCAAGGAACTTGCCAAGCCCAAGATAGAGATAGACCTACAGCCTGGTGACACGGTGAGAGTGAAGTCCGGTCCTTTCGAAGGGCAAGCTGGTCCTGTGGTCGAGGTAATGGAGGACAAGGGCAAGGTAAGGTTCTCTGTTTCTGTCTTTGGTCGCGACACCATAGTGGAAGCGGACTATAATGACCTGGAGAAGGTCTAAATAAAAAATAGGGTTTTAGAAATATTGTTGACTTAAGGGACTTTTAGGTTTCATCACGGTTGACGAGGAGGAACAACGACAATGGCGAAGAAAGTAATAGGTCAGATCAAGTTGCAGTTGCCTGCAGGAAAAGCAACTCCTGCTCCGCCGGTTGGTCCAGCGTTGGGTCAGCACGGCGTCAACATCATGGAGTTTTGTAAGCAGTTCAATGCCAAGACTGCTGATCAGCCAGGGATGATCATACCTGTGATCATAACGGTTTATGCTGACAGGAGCTTCACTTTCGAGATGAAGACTCCTCCGGCGAGCGTCCTTCTGAAGAAGGCGGCAGGCTTGGAGAAGGGTTCTGGAGAGCCCAACAAGGTGAAAGTTGGTAAGGTTACCTTGGATCAGGTTCGTGAGATAGCGGAAATCAAAAAGCCAGACCTCAATGCGAACGATATTGAGGCGGCCATGGAGATGATCAAGGGAACCGCAAGATCCATGGGGATCGAGGTAGTCGAGTAGTTTAATCATAGGAACAATTGTTAGAACTTCAAAAAACTTGGTGGGAGAATCTGTAAAAGATTCGTAAGGACCACGAGGAGGAAAAGAAAATGGCAAAAAGAAGCAAAAGGTACCGCGCTCTTTTGGAGAAGGTCGATAAGAATAAGCTTTATGGGCTAAGGGAAGCCGTAGCTCTTGCTAAAGAGTTGGCGACTGCCAAGTTCGATGAGAGTCTTGAGATGCATGTGAGACTAGGGGTGGACCCAAGGCATGCCGACCAGCAGGTAAGAAGCACGGTAGTTCTGCCTCACGGCACAGGTATCACTAAGCGCGTAGTGGTCATAGCCAGTGGTGAAAAAATAAAAGAAGCCCAGGAAGCTGGTGCAGATTTTGTGGGCGGAGACGACATAGTCCAGAAGATAGAGGGCGGATGGCTGGATTTTGAGGCAGTCATAGCGACTCCAGACATGATGAAATCTGTAGGTAGGCTAGGTAGGATCCTTGGACCAAGAGGTATGATGCCATCTGCCAAGACCGGTACTGTAACTTTCGATCTGGCCACAGCCGTTAAGGAGATAAAAGCAGGTAAGGTTGAGTTCCGAGTCGACAAGTTTGGTATAGTCCACAATGCCTTTGGTAAGGCTAGCTTCGATGAAGAGAAGCTTTACGAGAACGCAAAGGCTCTATTTGGTGCCATATTGAAGGCCAAACCTGCGGCTGCGAAGGGACAGTACGTAAAATCCTTGGCCATTGCACCGACCATGGGCGTGGGTGTAAAGGTTGATGCCGCAGCAGCGCAGAAAGAAATAGCGGAATAAAAGAGAGGTAGTATTAAAAGCTCTGAAAGTATATAATTGTTCGTTGTAAGTTGTAATTAAATAGACCGCAGACAGCGGGCGCACTAAAGTGCTTAATTTCCCGCCGAGGTCAGGAGTTTAAGGAATAAAAACATGGTTGGTTTTTATTGTCTCCTGTACCTTGGCGTGCAGGAGACAATTTTTTTAGAAGGAGGTGAGTTCATGCCGTCCCAAGCTAATTACCAGAAAGTGGAGATGCTCCGTGAGAAGATAAGAGGAGCCCAGGCGGTTTTCGTATGTGAGTACAGGGGCCTGACCGTCGAGAAAATAACCAAGCTCCGCGCCCAGATTAGAGGCGCAGGTGGCGAGATGACGGTTGCCAAGAATACTCTTATGAGCATAGCTCTCAAGGAGGAGGGTTTCCCCGTTCCTGAAGGCCTCATGAGCGGACCTAACGGCTTCACCGCGGTTCATGGTGATCCTGCGGCCGTCGCAAAGGTGCTAAAGGACTTTGCGAAAGAAAAGGGGAACGAGGCTTTGATTATCAAGGGCGGAATCCTTGGAGACAAAATCCTTGATGTCAAGCAGCTTTTGGCGTTGGCCGACCTTCCATCCAGGGAAGTTCTTCTCGCCCAGGTCGTGGGTACCATGGCTGCGCCGATACGTGGCCTTGTTACAGTGCTTTCTGGTCCTGCGAGAGGCTTGGTCACATGCCTTTCTCAGATCAAGGACCAGAAGGAAAAAGCTGCATAGCAGCCTAAAGTTGAAGAGCGCAATGTGCTGAGTTATTGAAGATACAAAAAATAAAATTTAGGAAATAATAGGGAGGAATAAAGAATGTCCGAAGAGAAAAAGGTTTTGACCAAAGATGAAATTATCGAAGCTATCGAGTCTATGACCGTCCTTGAGCTTTCCGAGTTGGTGAAGGCTCTCGAGGATAAGTTTGGCGTGTCCGCCGCCGCTCCTGCAATGGCCATGCCCATGATGGGTGCCATGCCTGGAGCCGCCGGTGCTCCTGCTGAGGAGGAGAAGACTGAGTTTGACGTAATTCTCAAGGCTGCTGGTTCCAACAAGATAGCCACCATCAAGGTGGTTCGCGAGATCACTGGCCTCGGCCTGAAGGAAGCCAAGGAGCTCGTTGACGGTGCTCCCAAGCCAGTCAAGGAAGGCGCTTCCAAGGAAGAAGCCGAAGAGATCAAGAAGAAACTCGAAGAAGCTGGAGCGGAAGTCGAAGTTAAGTAGTTTCCGTATTAGCACAGCATCTTTAGGCACACCCATTGGGTGTGCCTTTTTTATTTGCGCTGGGAAAAAAAGACAAAAGGTATTATCATTATATTATGATGGTAAATCACAAAGATAAGTCAAATAAGAAACAAGGCTTTACTTTGGTAGAAGTTTTGATAGCAATGATGATTCTTGCCATTGCCCTCTTGGCCCTTGCGGCGGTGGTGATATCTTCCACTATGCTTTTATCCCATTCTGCGGATCGAGAGACGGCGGTCAGTTTGGCCATTGGGAAGCTCGACGATCTGGAGGGGTTGGATTACGACGAAATTACGAACGGAAGCGAGCAGGTTGGGGGCAAATTTACCCTTTCGTGGGTGGTCTCTGAGGATGTAACAAAGGAAATAAAGGATGTAACGGTCAGCGCTACTTGGAGGGGAGTATTAGGGGAGCGGACTGTAAATGCGGAGAGGGAATATGGAAAAAGGAAGTAAAGCAAAAGGATTTACTTTAGTGGAACTGCTCATAACGATGGTGATTCTGTCTATCATAGCGGGCGCTATAATAACTCTTGGCTCGACTTATGTTCTTCATTTTGAGCAGGCAGATGACCTCTCCATGGCTCGCCAGAGGGGCATAATGGTGTTAACGTACCTGGAAAACAGGGTATTGCACGCAGGGTTGGGGATGCCGGAAAGTACCGACTTTGCTAACAATTTTCAAGACCTCTTAAACGGAACCCACAGTGCGGAGCTTACCGATTTTACACATGCGGTCAATATCACCAGTGGCGACAGAGTCCTTGCAATAGCTTACGCCTTACCTTCGGGGCTTTACACCGTCGATTCCCATGATTGTGAGTATGGGGTAGATGTGGATGTAGAGCTTTCCTCCAACGTGGACACCACAAAAGTTACAAACGATGGAAACAAGACTGAGGGTTGGGTGACCTTCCCAGCCTTTGGAAGGGCTTTTTTGGTGAAGGGTGTAGTGGGCGCAACAGTAACGTTGGAGCCTAAGCTTGAGGCTTTCCTTCCTGCAAACGACGAGATGCACTATGTGAGGTTCCTGAGGGCTTACGCTCAGGGTGGCAAGTTTTACGCGGAGGACGTAACAAGGCAGGCGGCGCAGCCCGTAGTGGAGGGCATAGTGGATGCGGTCTTCTATTGGGACGAAGGGACGAGGACCCTTACTGCTGCGATCCTTGCCAGGGGCAATACCCGCAAGGGGGTGCTCATAGCCCCTGAGAATCTCCCTGGTTGGGAGGACGCAGACGGTAATCCTTTAACCATACCAGAAGAGGCCAGGCATTATCACCTATCCGTCACCAGGAGAGAATGGAGGTTAAGGAATTGAACTTTTTAAAATTTAACCGACCTAGAGAGGGCATGGCTTTGCCTTTGGCCTTGGTGTTTTTGCTTTTCGGCGGCGTGTTGGTCGCCGTGGCCATGTACGTGGTGATTAACATGCACTCGACTACAGAGGAATCAGTCACTCACATGGAGCTGTACAATGCCGCCCAGCAAGGCGTGGAGAAGGCCATGAATTTGCTGTGGGAGAATAGGAAGGAGCTGGAGGAAGATGCTCTTACGTACACAGGAAACATTGAAGATATCTATGCCCGACTTGACGATGGCACAGTTCTTGGCCCAATAACATTTACTGTAGCACCTGGAATAAGCGTAGAGGTAAAGATATTTGATTGTAATTACGTTTTGGGTAGTGGACAGAGTTTTAGTGATGAGTTGCCTCCTCAGTGGCCAGGTGGTTCAGGAGGAAGTGGCTCAGGAGGCTATTTGGGGCCTCCTTCTGGAACGTCGGTCATTATAGATCCCTCTCGCCTCTTTAGCTTCGGAGGGGGATCGGGTGGCAAGCGTATGGCCATTCGATCCAAAGCAGAAAAAGAAGGAGTGAATGCAACAATTGAGGCCATGGTGGAGGTGATACCATGAGGCTTAAAAAAATAGATGTTTGCGTAATGCTGCTACTGGTTATTACTATTGCGGTTTTGGGCTCTTTGTTGGGAGCAAGAGCCTCAAGCGCTGTTGATGTTTACGTAAATGCAGAGAAGTGGCCTATGTGGCCAGAACCCTACGTCAGAATAAATGAAAGAGACATCACAGAACCGGCGATGTTTCTCAGTATAGGTAGAGAGGTGGTTCCTTGGACTTATTTTGGGGATACTACAGTCGATTCAAACAATTACGTTAAGTTGGTGGGTGCTAATTTTTACGTTACAGTGGAGAAATTTACGTACGATGATAAAGGAAACAAGCAAATATTATCTTATGTGACCATAGCACCTCCCATATCAGATGAAGATGATCTTTTTATGATAGCCCAAAATAGCCATGTTGATACAACAAGCGTTAGTGATATTGCCTATAATCTGAGGGAAATCGCAGTGTTTCCCGAGTATGTTTCAAATTGGATCACTTACACTGTTGACAGTGAAGATGTGCAAGTAGCGAATGAGAGTTTCTTGGCAGATAGAAGTGTCGATGAATACGTGTACATTAATGATTGGAAAGATTTTCTAGTAAGAGATCTTGCCTATTTAAACTTGCCTGGCGTAGATAGCGCCGATGTTGTTTATGCTGATTCAGGGCATGCGCCTCCACAGGTGGTATGGCCTTACGACCCGTGGCTTTTTTCCTTTAGGGCGAAGACCGGATATTATGCAGATGAAATTCCAGAAAAGTGGAAAAACCGTTATGTATGCCTTTGGCCCACAAATCAGGGAGCTCTCCATGCTTATGAGGTTTATAATGTAGAGGAACCTGACTCGACACCTTATGCAAGCAGGACTTGGCTGGCTGTGCCGGAACCTTCATTCAGGCAGGCTATCTATGAACAGCTTAAAAAAGCATACGGCAACGACTACATGAGGTTTACGGTTTTGGATGGCCCAATAACTATAAGAGATGTAAAGATCAACGGGGAATGGAGGCGTATTCTTGTAGGAGTCACAGGAGAAGGAACAAAGCAATTACCCAAACCCCAAGATGCATGGACGACATTGAATCAAAGTGACTACGACCCTACAACATCCTCTCCCACGTTGCAGGATGGGGGGCGGGTGTTTGGCGTATATGCTTTTGATATTACTGATCTGGGAGAAACTGCGGACACGAATACTCTTAAACCTCTATGGTCGGTCACTACCGTGTCTTACGGGACATCAGCAAAAGTGTTTTCGGATTATTATCCACAGAACAATACTGGCGCCGATAAATCCGAATATGCAGCCTATGCAAACATGCTGTTTTCTGTAAGTAAGCCAGTAATTGGCTACACGAGAGACGAAAATGGCAATATGAAATGGCATGTTGTAATTTTGGGCGTCGAAAAACCAGATGCAAATAACAATTATAAATATATGTGGCTCGATGTTGATCCACAAGATGGCCATGTCATAAGCCAAGGTTATTTTTATAATCCTGCCAAAGGAGATTATGAAGCCCTAGAGGGGGCATCTTTTGTTGAGTACGGTGATTTTACTCCAGAAGAAGTAGAAAGGGCTTTCCCTAGTAGGATATTACCAGCTTTTCCTCCTCCCGATGCAGAGTATCAGGAACCCCTTCTTAGTGATATATATGTGCAATTGTCAAATGGAGGATTATATAGATGGAATCTTCTTTATGAAGGCAGTGATACAAACCCAGAATGGATTGTAACGCTGAAGAGCGAAAGGGGAGATAACATCGCACCTCCTCTGACCGATTTTGATATCACGCATGTTTATGGAGACAACCCAAGTGCTTATCATACCTATTTTGCTGGTAATGTTCTTCTTAGGAATGTTTCTGGCAATGCTTCTCTTGACACGGAAATACTTGTGATTTTAGATTTAACGGAACTGCAGTCCATGCCAATTGAAAAAAGATCCAGCATCAAGGTTCCACCGGGGCAAGATGGAACAGTGGTTTCTTCGAAAGAGTCGCACATTTTGGTGGTTCAGTTGGAGCTTCAGAAAGGGACAAGTTCAACGTATAGTAAAAATGTCTTGGCTTCTCCGGTGTTTATAAACAACAGGCTGTTTTTGGCATTTTATGAGATGAGCATAAAAGGACAGGGGAATAACCCTAATTATAGTGCGGTTTCGAGGTTGTATGTTTTTGAATTTGCTTCATATATGGGTGAGGGAAATACTCAACAATTAGAAGAGGCGCAACTTGTTTACGACGAGGAAAAAGATGCCTATATTATAGAAGGTGGTGACTATTTAGATGTAAAAAATATAGAGGCAGCGATGATGTTTGTCGATTCTCTTGGAAACCTAGTAATGTTAGATCAGGAGGGCAATGTAATAGGGGATCCCATACCTACAGGACTTACCTTGAATACCGATCCTCCAGATCCAGATCTAGACAACCGTGGTGTTAAGCTGGTTTATTGGAAGAAAAGTTGATCTTACTAGCTAAAACATGTTTTAGGGTTGATCTAGGGAATTGCGTTTTGAAGAGGAAAGTAAAATAAAAGATGTAAGCAAATTGAGTACTAAAAAGTGGAGAGACCTTCAGAACTACCTTAGATCTAGGGTAGTTCTGGAGGATCTTTTTGTTTCTTCCCTAAGATATGTCGGAGGAATAGATGTTTCGTACTCGCAGGTAGGCAAAAATGCGAAAGCCTTTTCTGCAGTGGTTGTGTTGGATATTTTAACGTGGTCTATGGTGGATCTGTCCGTTGCTTGGATGGAAAGTTCAGTCCCTTATATTCCCGGATTTTTATCCTTTAGGGAAGTGCCGGTGATTTTAGAAGCCATGGATAAGCTGACGGTTCTGCCTGATATATGGCTCGTAGACGGAGCAGGAATTGCCCATCCACGAAGGGTAGGATTGGCGTCTCATCTTGGAGTTCTCCTAGATGTTCCCACTATTGGGGTGGCAAAAAGCCGCCTTGTCGGAACTCATGGTGAGTTGGGAGAAGAAAAAGGTAGCCGTGTACCGCTGCTGGATGATGACACTCAAGAGCAGATAGGGTGGGTTCTTAGATCCAGAAAAGCTGTAAAGCCCCTTTATGTAAGCCCCGGCCACAAGGTCTCCATGGAAAGTTCTCTAAAGGTAGTCCTTGCCTGCTGCACCAGGTATCGGTTGCCTGAGCCCATCAGGGCTGCTCACAACATGGTCACCCAATGTAAAAACAAGATCCCAAGTTGAGTTAGAGAGGGCTATAATAAGCTGTGACACCAGATGACGGAGGGCTAATCATGATAATTGATTCTCACGTGCACATCTACCCGCCTGAGGTAATCAAGGATTGGGAGAGGATAGCCCAAAGGGAGCCGTATTTCAAGATCTTGGCCTCCGGTAAGGTCCACAAGTGGGCTACGGCGGAGGATTTGATCGAAGAAATGAATAAATCAGGCGTAAGCAAAAGCTGGGCCACCACTTTTGCCTTCAGGGACCCAGGACTTTGTTCCTTGTGCAACGACTACCTCATAGATGCCATGAAGAGGTACAAGGGCAGGATTGAGGGGTTCTGTGTTGTAAATCCCTTGAAGAGAGGGTTTGATGACGAGATTGCAAAGTGCAGGAAGGCCGGTATGATAGGGGTGGGGGAGCTCTTCCCTGATGGCCAGGTCTTCGATGTTACTGATTTCAGGCAGACTTGGAGACTTGCGGAGGCTTGCTTCGATAACCACATGATGCTTTTGCTTCACACAGCAGAACAGGTGGGGCACGACTACCCAGGCAAGGGCAAGACAGGTCCTAAGGAGGCTGCTCAATTTTGCATGAACCACCCCGAGGTCAAGGTGATTTTTGCCCATTTGGGTGGTGGGTTGTGGCATTACGAGCTGATGCCGGAGATGAAGGTCTTTCTTCAAAATGCCCGGTACGATACAGCGGCTTTGCCCTTTTTGTACGATGGCAAGCTTTTTGCTGCGATGAAGGCCGCAGGGGTAGTGGATAAAATTTTGTACGGCAGCGACTTTCCTATTTTGTCCTTGGGAAGGTATCTGAAGCTAATGGACTCGTCCGGGATAGATGAGGCCTCAAGGAAAGCCATTTTGGGAGAAAACGCTATGGCCTTCATGGAGGGCTCATTTGATCTTGCAGACACCTCCGACGCATAGATCTTCCAGGGTTTTTAGGGACTCTTCCTTTCCTATGAGGGTCAGCGTGTCTCCCTCTTTTATCAGGGTGGTTCCTTTGGGCATTATGACCTCTCCGTTTCTTGTTACGAGTAGGACGCGAACATCTTTGGGCATTATTTGGGCTAGTTCCATTAAGGTTTTTCCGTTCAGGGGGCCAGGTTCCACATCAAGTTCAAATACCTTTTCTTCCGTTTGTTCCAGCAAGGCGGAGGTCATGAACGGAGCCTGCACCATCTCTCGTAAGAGAAGCCAGCTTGCTTCCTTGGGGGTAAAGGATTTTATGCCTATTTCCTTGAGAAGCAGGGAGGTCATTTCGTCGTTTGTCAGAGCGTAGATGTTGTCCACCATGTAGTGGTGCTTAAGTACCCTTCCAAGTTCTACCAATCTTCTGGTGTTTCCTACTACGAGTATTACGCCCTCGGCTTCTGAGAGGCCATGTTCTACTAAAGCTTCTGGGGACAAGTCGTGAATTACTTCTATGTGAAGCGCAGGGGAGTGGGCCACTTCAAGGAATTTGGAATTTTGGGTTATTACCTTTGCCTGGATGTCAGTTTTCAAAAGTTCATGGCCTATATTTATGCAGTCCTTTGAATTTCCGACGATGAGCCACATCTTTCTTGTAGGCAAAGATGTGGCCTGATGGTTATTGTAGTATTGGTAGAACACAGGGCCCAAGACACAGCATATTATTGAGAAAAGAATAAGAGCTACTTCAGTTGCCTGAGAAATAAGGCCTGCTTGAACGCCTATGGCTGCTCCTGCGATAGTGAGAGAGAGTCTTGCCATAAGAAGCATTCCCATGGATAGGCCCTTTTTAAGGCCGAACAGGGTCATTAACGGCACAGCACCTATAACGTTTATTGCCATTATGCCTAGAAGCAAAGCCCCAACCAGGGGCAGAGCAGAGGAGCTTTTTAATAAGGCTATTACGTCCAGGTTGGCGCCAATCATTATGAAGAATATGGGTATCAAAAGGCCAAAGCCTATCACGTCCAGTTTTTCCTTGAGGGATTCGCCTCCTGCTCCTAGGAGGATGGAGGTGGTAAGTCCCGCTGTGAAAGCCCCCAGCATGACTTCTGTCCCCAAAAGTTCTGATTCAACTATGAACAGCAAAAGTAGCGCAAAGATGGCCCTAAGGGGAAGCTGTGCGGTTCCGTGAGCCATGGCCTGAAACGCGGCGTCGATCCATAGGGCTTTTCCTTTATAATACTCGATTGCCTTGTAGGCTATTATTCCAGAGAAGATTATTATGAAAGCAAATATGGTTGGCTTGATTGCTCCGCCTTTGGATATTGCTATGTAGGTAGATAGCCCAAGGATGCTGGTTACGTCTGCTACCAGGGTAGATACGAGAATATATTTCCCCTCGTTCTTTCCTGATTCTCCTGCCTCCTTCAATGTAGGCATAACTATTCCTATAGAGGTGTTTATCAAAAGAAAGGC
>NZ_DAITZW010000043.1:0-10034 GCF_036847465.1 Thermovirga lienii
GAAGCCAAGTCCTCCAATGTCCTGATATTGGCCTTCTCGGCATCGTCCCTTCTCATGGCTATCGCCCAGGTGTTGTTGGCCGGAGCTGGTCGGAGCCACACTAAGTTGTGGGCTTTTTTGTCCAGGTCCCTTATCGTCTCCCATCCTTTTTCAAAATCCTTCCAGACTGAGGCATCGGTCTTCCCAGAGAAGAAGAAATAACCGTTGCCTGTGTACTCAGGATATATATCAATTTCTCCCGATATCAAGGCTTCTCTAACAACCTTGGTCGTCCCAGTCTGAGCCCTATCAACCACTTTGAATCCCTTTGCCTTCAAAAAGGCTACTATCATGTTTCCCAAAAGGGCTCCTTCCGTATCTATCTTTGAACCTACGACTATCGGCCTTTCCTTTTCGGCAGCTTCGACAGATTGGGGACCTACCCAAAGAAACGAGGCTACTATCAAAGCCATTAAAACGGCCCCAAAAGCTTTAAAGATCCTCTTATTTTTTACTCTCACGTTAACCACCCCTTTTCTAAGCTCACTTTTTGCAGCTATCTAAAGCTATACATCTAAATATCTTAACCCCCCTAACCAAACCATAGAAAACAAGAAGGGCACCCACGATTAGATTAAGAACCTTTACGAGCGAAGCAGGCACACTGCCTGCAAACATAGAAAAAAGAACCACTGAAGTACCCAAAAACAAGAACGTGGCGCTTCCTGCAGAAAGTCCAAAGATCCAAAGTTCTCTCTTCTTATAATCATGCTCTAAGGCCTTGGCTGCAAACAACCCTGTGAAGAACACGATGGTGAGGGGACTCGAGATGGTCAAAATGAATGCCGACGCAAAGCTGGAAATCAAGCCCCACTTGCCAGGAACAAGGTTTGATGAAAAGCCCACCCCGCCTCCACTCGCTGCGATTGACAACCCGAACAAAATCAAAACGACAGAGCTTACAAGGCCAAAAATCCTTTTGAATTTGTCCTTTTCAAGGAGCTTGCCCACCCCCAATATAGCGAGGGTTATGTAAAGATAATCCACCATCGTTACTGCCGCCACAGCTGCCAGACCAGCAAAGGCCCCAGCCTGTAAAACCAAACTCACAACAAAGAAGAACACCGGGCCTATGGCAGCCTGGAGTATCAGCCCCGTAAGCAACCCGTTCTTAAATATCTTGATGGCCTCCAACTTATCACCAACCAATTCAATTGTATCAAACACTGCAACATATAATAATTAGCTTCACGGCGAGACCAAAGCCTCATAGCGGTTTGCTCCCAATATCTGATTTTCGGCCATTGTACAATCAACGCCAGTGCTTGGCCAAGTACAACAAAATGGCCAAGGTAGCAAACACGACCACAGTCAGGTAGAATCGCAACCTTCCAGAGTGCATCTTCACTATGACAAAATGAACGGCAAGGGGAACATGCTGTATCTTCTTCCACAAACCATCCAAGACAACGCTCCCCCGAAATCCAGATGAGAGAAAGTCCTTGACAAGATAAAATATCCCCACCCCCAAGGACACCACCAAAAGTGAAGAAAAAACGTTGTCCCACCCAAAGAAACCGGGCATTGAAATTTTGAAAAAACCACTTACAATCTCAGGTTTAAAGCCCAAAAACACCGTACCTGCAGCCAGCATGCCCATTCCCACAAACCCCAACGAGCTACAAGAAGAAGATAATCTTTCTCTTATCTTTATTGAGCCTCTTTTATCTCCACCCAAAAATCCATAATAGCCAAGTTTGCAGAAGTAGATTACCGTTCCAACATTAGCTATCTGCAAAAGCCAATATATAGGGAACATACCTTGCTCTTTTAGAGCTTCCTTTATCACTACTTTGCTTGCAAACCCGCTCATTCCAGGAAAACCTGAGATCGCCAGTGTTCCAATGGCAAACATAACGAAAGTATAGGGCATATCCCATACAGCACTACCCCTTAAAAGCCGAAGATCCCTGGTGCCGTAGAATTTTTCCAGGCGTCCCACAGACAAAAAAAGCAACCCCTTGAACAATGCATGGGCCAGGGCATGATAAAGGGCGCCAACAAGCCCCAGCAGTGTTCCTAACCCTAAAGATACGACTATGTAACCTAACTGGCTTATTGTTGAATATGCCAAAAGCCTCTTTGCGTCATGCTGCATCAGGGCCTTTAAAACCCCAAATATGGCCATGACCGAACCTATTATCAAAAGCTCCGGAGAGCTGGCGAAGGTCCCTAGCCTGGCAATACCATATATGCCGAGCTTGACGGCAAATCCAGAAAGTAAGGCGCTAGCTGGCGTAGGCGCCGCACTGTGGGCTTTTGGCAGCCAAAAATGGACTCCAGGAAAGGCGGTCTTGACCCCCAACCCAACCAAAACAAACCATCTCCATTCAGATGGTACCGGCCCCACCGCCATCGTTCCTGCTTCCAATGATGCCCCTGCTGCGCCTATGAGAATGAGTCCCGCTGCCCCAAGCTGAGCCAGCAGGTAAATAAGGGCCGCCTTTGTGTCCGTAAAGGAGATCATTCGCCACAGGATCAAGGAGACCACCTCCACGAACACCACGAACACCAACCAATCCTGTGCGAAAAGAGCCCCTATGGAGGCAACCCAGCACCCAACAGTCAGAAAGTTAAAGGTTCTCCTTTCTTTCCCCTCAAAATACCATTCGTTATAAAAAAGCACCGCCACAGAAAGAACTGTTGAAGAGACAGCAAAGAACAGGCTCATAGGGTCGCCAAAGGCCATTATTCAAGTAACTCCTTTCTTACACTGCAGCTAGTTGAAACCGCCGGGACAAGATTTAGCAATCACTGCAACAAAACTGCGGCTACGTAGTTTTTGACATCAAGGGCCTTAGCCCCAACTTCAGCAAAGATATCCCCAATAGGGTAAAAAAAGGGAAGTAACCCCAAAACCACACAGCACCCCGAAAGAACCACAGCTACCGCCAAGGGACACCTTGGGTCCTTGTATTTTTTAGGCCCATCTCCAGGGGCATAAAACGCATGCAGGACTCGAAGATAATAAGAGGCGGAAATGACTGTCCCAAACACCAACGACAGGGCAGCCAAGAGGTTTCCTTTCTCAACCGATGCCATTACCAGGTACCACTTACTCATAAATCCGTTAAGAGGCGGCACCCCAACTATAGCAGCAGCCAGGACGGTGAAGGCCAAAACTAATCCCTTGCGATGGGCGAAAAGCCCCCTCATGTGGGATATATTACGAGTCTTCATCTCCTCTGCAAGGTGCCCTGCGGTCATGAACAACCCCGATTTCATGAGCATGTGATTTACAGAATGGAACAAAGCCGCTCCTATTCCCATGGCCGTGCCCATACCTGCGCCTATCATTATGTAGCCTATCTGAGCGACAGTTGAGTAAGCCAGAAGCCTCTTTATATCCTGCTGTTTGAAAGCCATGAGGTGCCCGCCCAACAGGGAAATAACTCCGAGGGCCGTTATGACATCGAAGACTGTAGGCAAGGGATCCCCAAAGAACAAAAGGGAAATCCGAATGAGAGCATATACGGACACTTTGATGACTACCCCTGAAAGGAGTGCACTGACGGCAGTTAGAGCTGAAGAGTGGGCGTCAGGAAGCCAAAAGTGAAAGGGGAAAGCCCCCGCCTTCAACGAAAGCCCCACCACCATGCAGGCAGCTATAACTACGAGCGTCGCCTTAGGGATCTGGGGCAAGGATACAGCCAAAGCGGCCATGTTTAAGGTCTTGGTCGCTATAAAGGCGTATGCCGCTCCCAAAAGTATGAAAAAGGCACCAACGGTCCCCATGACAAGATATTTCAATCCCGCCTCCACGGCCTGCCATGTCAAATTGAAAGATACAAGAAGATAAGCAGTAAGAGAGAATATCTCGTAAAAAACAAACATGTTGAAGAGGTCTCCGGTGATTAAAACTCCATTCATCGATGCCTGGAGGAGAAAAAAGATCACATAGAACCTCCAAGGCCCTGCCCCCATCCTTTCGTAGGAGTACAAAAAGGAAGCACCTCCACCAAAGGCAGCCAACAAAAGAAAAACTGACGACAAGCTGTCAGCCACGAACACTACTCCTAACCTTGGGGACCACCCTCCCAAAAAAGAAAGGGCATAGTCATTAAATCCCGAAGCTGCAGCAGCCAAGGTCAAGGCCAAAGTTCCAAATCCCATTACGGGCAAGGCCTTCCGCAACAGCGCAACCCCATAGAGGTGCAAAATGGGAATCAAGAAAGCGCATAACAGGGGGAATACAACTGCCAAAACGAGGATCATTCCTTCAACCCCCTTATCTTGTCCAAGTCCACCGTTCCGTAGCGACGATGCACCTTTATCACCAATGCCAAGGCCAAAGCAACATCACTAGCCCCTATTACTATGGCAGTCAGGGTGAAAGCATGGGGCAGAGGGTTTACGGCTTGCCCTTCTATTGGGATCAACGGGGGCACGCCTCCATGCACATAACCGGCAGTGACTATGAGCATTAGGGTTCCAGTTTCCATTATTGTAAGACCTATTACCGTCTTGAAGAGATTCCTCTTGGACAAGATCGTATAAAGGCCTACACAAAACACAAAAATGGCTGTGGCGTAGCTAATTTTTATCATTGTCTATTACCTCTGAGAGTTGTTCGTCGAACTCCAGTTCCAATACCCTTACCATGCTGTAGAATATGGTCGATAACCCAGCTCCCACCTTCATACCTACAGCTACGTTGAGCAAGGGGATTGTACCAGCACTGAGGAAGCTTCCCAATTGTCCCCTTGGGAAACCAGCTGCAATGTTGGCCAGAAAACCTGCTCCAGCCAAAAGACCTATCCCCCCTATAAAAATGAAGAGTATCCCACCTAAGGATTCTATGGTTTCCTTTGTTTTAGGGTTTATTCTGGAGGCCTCAAAACTAGAACCAAAGACTATGCAGAACAAGATGGTTATGGTAGCGAAAACAGCTCCTCCTTGGAAACCGCCGCCAGGGGATAGATGTCCCATGAGGATTATCGCAGAGCCGTACATGAAGAGAAAAGGCATCACAAAGCTTAGACCTCGCCTCGCTATGAAAGAAAGCCCCGCAGAAGATTTTTTGTATCTGCTTTTACTGAACAGCATGGCAACTCCGCAGACAGTAGTAAATATAACTGTTGCCTCGCCCAAGGTGTCAATTCCTCTGTAGTCAAAAAGTATTGCCGCAACTACATTTGCAGCACCTGTCTCCCTGACCGTATTGACAAGGTAGTACGCAGCTGGGCCTATAATGTACTCAGGGTCATCTATTGCAGCCACCCCTTCCCAGAGCCACCACCCCATGCCAAGACAAAGACACAGCAAAACCAAGTCATGAAGACGATCCCTGAGCCTCATATATCATCACCTGGATCTTTCTCCTGCTTCGGCAGGCTTTTCTTCTGAGTCTGGCTGTAGGCTACCAGGAAAAAGGATGTAACAAGACCAGAGTTTATGACGGCCTGAGTCAGGGCCACATCCGGGGCTTGGAGGATTACAAATACCATCGCCATAAGGACACCAAAAACTGAGAGGCTTATTACAGCGCTCAATATATCGCTGGCCTCTGAAGCGACCAGTGCCGTTAGAGCCAAAAAAACACACACGAAAGCAAAGAAAGCCTCCATCGCAATCATCCTTTTTTATCGGATAGTTTTTGCCTGTACTCATCCTTGTAAATCAGTTCCGGCTTTATACCGTGCCTGTAACACGCCCTTGCAACCGCATGAGATGAAAGAGGATTGGTGATCAAAAAGAACACTATGATCAAGGCGAACTTGGCCGAAGCCTGCCAGCTTGGGGCTAAGATTGCGCCCCCCGTCAAAACGAACAGTGCCCCTCCTGTGAGGGCCTTGGTCCCTGCATGGATCCTGGTGTAAACATCAGGGAAACGAAGTATTCCCAAAACAGACGTCAAGGAGAAAAAAACTCCTAAGGCCATGAATAAATAAGCTACTACATGGGTTATCTCTTTAATCATTTGTGCAACTCTCCATGCTCGAAATATTTGGCCATTATGAGGACATCTGCAAAGGACAGGATGGCAAAGGCCAAGGCGATATCCAGAAACACTCCATTTTCAAAGACCAAAGAAAGAACGGCCAAGGCAGTGGTAATAATGACCGTCATGGCGTCGGCTGCCACTATCCTATCCGGCACGGTTGGCCCCACCACAACACGGTAAAAACCTCCTAAAGCAGCGATCAAAAGCCCCCAAAGGGTTAGGTATATCATTCCACCAGCCTCCTCAAGCGCTCTTCCAGTTTGTTCACGTCCGCACAGACAGCGCACTCATCAAGTGTCCTAAGATTGAGGGAATGAACGTACAGCTCGTGGTGCACAAGATCTACGTCGACCGTGACAGTTCCTGGAGTAAGAGTTACATGGTTGGCCAACATGACCAAGGATGTTTTGTGCTTTAGGTTCGTCTTCACCCTTACAATGCCCGGCATGAGGTTCAGGTCAGGCTTCAACGTAAGCATAGCGACTTGCACCGTAGCCTTGAAAATTTCCCAGAAAAAGAGAGGGAAGAAAACCAAGGACCAAGCCAAATTAAAATGCAAAACCGGTGCAACCTGTCCCGGCATTTCATGAGCAGGAGGTATAAAGACCCGCCATGTAAACCAAGTTACAAACACACTCAAGATTATCCCAAGGACTAACCCTGCAGTATCAAGCTTTCCCGTAAACAATATCCAAAAAAGAAAAAGGGCACAGAACAATGCAATTGGCGCCTTTGTCAGTTTCAAATCGATCGTCCCCCAAACACACACGGTTATAGTGCCATGACATCCATAAATGCAAGAATGTAATTATTATACAATTTTCATCCCTTACATCAAAGTGTTGGCTCCTTTTAGGGCCTTATGAGAGGGCAAGGTCGAGGATCATCATAACCACGAAGCCAATTATGGCCCCGGTTGTTGCTATGTCTCCATTTTCTCCACTCTGGGATTCAGGTATCAATTCCTCTATGACCACGAATATCATCGCTCCAGCAGCAAATGAGAGGGCATAGGGAAGCAGGGCCTTGCTCAATAAAACCATGGACACTCCTATGACTCCGCCTATGGGCTCCACAATTGCTGAGAGCTGTCCGTACCAAAAACTCTTGAAGGGGGACATCCCTTCCCTTCTCAGTGGCAAGGAGACCGCGATACCTTCCGGAAAATTTTGTATGGCTATGCCGACTGCCAAAGCTACAGCACCCCAGAGGGACGATCCTTCAGCTGTGCCCAAGCTGCCGAAGGCCACTCCTACGGCAAGGCCTTCAGGAAGGTTGTGAATGGTTATAGCCAAAATCAAAAGGGCCGTCTTGGGCAGGTTCGTCTTTATACCTTCCGCTTTTTCTTCTGGAGAGAAAAGATGAAGATGAGGTATAACCCTGTCCAACAACCTTAGGCAAAAACCGCCCAACAAAAAACCTATTGAAACAGGCACCCAGCTGGGTATTTTTGAACCTTCCGCGAACCCTATCGCCGGCAAGATCAAAGAGAAAAAACTAGCAGATATCATTATCCCAGAAGCAAAGCCCAAAGAAGCATCCAAGGCCTTTCTGTTGATGTCCTTCTTAAGAAAAACCACGGCCGCCCCCAAGGCTGTTACAAACCAGGTGAACAGAGTCGCCACTAGGGCTTGATATACAGGAGAGATAGATGAAAAAAGCCGAACAGCTTCCATAGGTTTGGATCCTCCAGCAATAATTTTTTACCTAAAACCCGCTTATGATCTATATTCTATTTTTTTTATCATGCCTCGCCAGTAAGGTTTTATGTCTTTCCCCAATATCCAGGATGCCTCCCCTTCAAAGGGAACGAGCATTTTACCGCACCGATAAGGAACACTACTACAATTAAAACCAAAATCATATTTTTCTTCCTATGTAGAAAGCATACCCATAGTATTCTTTATATTTATGGTAAAGTTCAGCCTCGTACCGTTGATATTCCACGAATCTCGCTGCAGCATCGTTCCCCTCGTTTCTCTTTAAAAACTCTTCCTGAAGTTTAATTTGGGGAACATAGAAGTTGTCTATCCAACAACTTTCAGGCAGAGTAAACACGGCAACGGGGACATACCCCGTCTTCTGCATCTGGGCCACTTTATTGGCAATGGTATCTATTCCCGGGTATGCATCCTGCCAGAACTTCTCTATCTCCTCTGGCCTCTCTTCGGTGAACCAAGAAGCCTCCGTAACAGCTATGTATCCTCCTTTCTTCAAGAACCTGCGCCATTCCATCAGGCCCCGCTCGAAACCTATGTTGTATATTGCCCCTTCACACCAGATAACATCGAACTCTTCATCATTAAAAGGCAGATTATCCATGGAGCCTATGATACCCTCTACTCTATCCTGCAAACCTAAAGCTTTTGCATTCTCGTTGAGTTTTTCAACGAAAGTCGAAAAGAGATCTACGCCAATTATCCTTCCAGGGGCATTTTGGGCTATAACCATGGTCTGCCCACCTGTTCCACAGCCTATATCAACAATGTTGGAGTCCTTTGAAAGACCCTCTATAAAGCTCAACGCCTTCACGGTTACCTCTGGGCTCCCTGGCCCCTGCCTCTTGAGGCCCAAAAAATATTCACAGATCAGATTAACGTCGAACTCATGTATCGATTCATTGTCTTTTCCCAATGTCTGCTATCCTCCTTGTCTTTGTCACTTCATATGCATCTTTAGAATGGCTCAAATCCCATCTCTGCCATGAAGTCCTTGTGCAAAGCACTATATTGTTCGTTTATCATCTGCTGGTGCCCGCTTTCCCACTCCGCAAGCATTTCAAGCACCTTACGCCCCTCTTCGTCTTTCATGTTCTTTGCTGCATTCTTGTAAAAGTTGTGAAAATCCGTCTCCATGACCAGTGCTATGCGCAGGATAGCCATATCGCCTGTAAGCTCGTCAATAGGGGGTTCCACCGGTGTCCCCTCTTTCTTGGAGGAAACGATCTTTTCACCTTCTTTCTCATCTATCGAAGGTTCCGCGCTGGTATCCCACCGACTGTTTCCCTCCACGCTTTCCTTTTGTTTCTTGAGGAAATCGTAGTGACCCTTTTCCCATTCCGCTAGGTAGGCCAAAAGCTGTTTCGTGGTCTCCAGCTTCACCTCATCCAGCGACTCCAGATAAAAATCTCGTGCCTGAAGCTCCATTTTCATGGCGAAATCCAGTACCTTAACGGCCTGCTCCACTGCCTCCACCTCCCATAAAGTTCCAATTCCCACCACTTGACCACTTTAGATCTACCAAACTTTATCTTATTTTACAGTATTTCGAACATTTTTACATGAAACGGCAAAATCCTTTATTTTCTCTCAGGCGAAACGACCTTATAATGGACTAAAGATAATCCCAACAACCAAACACGGAGGGCACTATGACTAAAAAATACAGCCGGAAGATAACAAGAGAAAACATCATCTACATGTTTTTTACTTCGATACTTTTCATATCGGGTTACTTTTACCTGAGATACGCCTATAGGGTTATGGATAACCTTCCTTTTTCCCAAGAGATAGTCCTCATAATATTGGGAACCATCATCACCGTTTTGATAACTGCCTTGCTGTTGAACAAGCAGACAGAAGTGGAGCTTCGCAAAGAAGAAAGCATTAAGTTTCTCGAATTGAAAAGCTCCATATACATGAAGTTCCTGGACCACCTGGAGCACATCCTGCTGGAAAGAAGCGCATCAGAAGAGGACATGACAAAATTGAGGTTTCTTACCCATAAACTGGCCATAGTGGCAAGCCCTGACGTTTTGCACGAGTACCAAAAGTTCGTAGAAAAATTCATCCGCTCCACCAGGGACAAAACCATAAACGCCCAGGAAAACGACGACATATCCTTGGCCTTGGCCAAGTTGACCACTAAAATACGCGAAGATCTTTTGCGAGAGGAAGATGAAGCCTCCATTTACACCCATGAGGAGATCTCCGATCAAATTTTGGACAACATGGAGGAGATTATCGAAGAAAGCAAAAGCTCGTAGGGAATTTTGCACGTGCTAAGTAAAGTTGCTCTGGGCATAACCTAAAAGGTATTGTTGATGACTAAC
>NZ_DAITZW010000044.1:0-9527 GCF_036847465.1 Thermovirga lienii
CCTCATTCATGGAGGAGCAGCCCCCCCACATTTCGCGATGCCTTTTGGTCGTAGGAGAAGCTGGGGTAGGCAAAAGCCGACTCATAGAGAAATACTTGGAGGATAAGTGCGATGATACGGTAATCTACGGTAGAGGCACAGAAGAGGGAAAAGAGTTAGTCCTTTTGCCCTTCAACGACCTCGCCAAAAACTTGGCCTCAAAGTTCGACTTGAAAGACCTAGGTCCAATGTTGCCCGAGAAGGTGAAAATGATCCTGGGAGAGGCGTTCCCTCCCTTGAACATGGGCGTCTCCTTCGAGTTTCCAGGGCACGATAAGATAGGTTCAACTTTGGCAGAGTTCTTTCGAATCTTGTCATCTAAGAGGCCCCTCAAAGTGGTATTCGAGGACCTTCAGTGGTTCGATTCTGCGTCACTTACCGTACTGGAAAATTTCCTCAAGAGCAACCCCGGAAGAACCGATATATTCATAACATCAAGACCTGACATGGACCGAAAAATAGAAAAGAGCATAAATGCCTTAAATAGGATTGGGCTGATAAAAGCAAAGACAATAAAATTGGAAAGTTTCTCCTTCGAAGAAGTAAGACAGTTCTTCCACATGGCTTTGGGAAACAAAAATCTGTGCGACCAGACCATTCAAAAGGTATACGAATATAGCAGCGGCCTTCCTCTGTACCTGAAAAGCTACATAGCCTTAATACAACAAGGAAAACCATTGGACGAGATACCGGACACCATAAAAGAGGCCATCGAGAGGATCCTGGCAGGCCTAAGCGACGAGGAGAGACAAATTCTGGAGTGTATGTCGGTGTTCCTTAACGACGCGGATTGGGAACTTTTGATCCAAATATGCGATTGTGACGAGGAAAGCCTCACCTCCACCGCAGAAAGCCTTTACCGCAAGGGCATAATAAGGGAATACTCCTCCGGCCCCAGAGGGCATCTTCTCCTGGGATTCAAACACGGGAAAGTAAAGGAATACGTAGAAAGGGGCCTTTCTGAAGCAAGAAGAAGAACTTTACACCAAAAACTTGCCAACGCCATCAAGAAAAGTTGGAACACCCAGGTGTGGAAACACTTCGAGGGGTCGAGGCTTTTGTTTCACTGCAGAAAAGCGGGAATGCTATTGGACGAACTCAGCTTCGCGCTGAAGAGTCTTGAGTTCCACACAAAACTCAACTACGAGCTTTTTCCCCTGCTGGACGACCAATCCCTTATTCAAAGCTCCGCAGCTTATGAGGAAATAGGCGAAACCAAGAAGCGGTTCCTAGAGGTGAAAGAACTCCTAGGCAAAGTTAGAGAAAAGTACGGAGAAACTCACGAGTGCAGGAAGCTTGAAATGATTTATCGAATGCTACTGGGAGGATACATGGTCTGGTGGGGCGATCATCAAAAGGGAGGCAATTTACTAAAGAGCGCCCTTGAGTGGTCGGCCTTGAAAAACGAGAAAGCTCTAGAATTGAAATGTCTCCAAAACCTGTGTTACCTACATATACAAACTGAGGAAAGCCAAGCTTTGGACCTAGCCGCAGAACGATATCTGCACACTGCAGAAGAAAATTTCGATGAGGCCGCTTACGGAGCAGCGCTGAGGTTCAAGGGCCTGGCTGCGACCTTCATGGCTAACTTCGATAAGGCCATGGAATACCTAGACATGTCGGAAAAGCACTTCGAGGACCTAGAAGCAGCGGGTGCTTTCTTTACTCTTCAAAAGGAGGCCGCTCGGAAATACAAAGGCGAAGTGTATCACAAAAGAGGCTTGTTGAATGAGGCCGTAAAAAATTTCACCCAGTGCTTACAAAACGCCGAATCCAGGGGTATCCACAGGGGAAGCTTCAGCTTTCACAGCAACCTGGCCCATGTCTTTTTCGACATGAAAGACTTGCCGTCATCTAATAAGCACGTAGAGGAAGCTTTAAACTTCGCAGAGGAGCGTACTTGGTGGAGGGGCAACTCCGTAGTGTACAGCATCAAGGCCATGTTGTGCTTCATCGAGGGCAACGAAAATGATGCCCTGGAATACCTGAAAAAGGCCGACGAGCTCTGCAAGAAACTGAACAAAAAATGCTGGATAGCCCTACAACTAAAAATAAAAGGAATGATGGCAAGAGAAAAACCTATTTCAAAAAAACTGAGGGAGTACCTGACCAAACCACCAGAGGATTACCTGACCAAAGCCCAAAATCTTTACGATTCCATAGGAATCAAATTACTATAGTAAAAAATGGGGCAGAACACGGATACGTGATTCTGCCCCATGGTTGAGTTGACTTACAATCTTAAAACGGGCCGTAACCTATAGCAGTGGCGATAAACAATAGCACCGCAGCAGCTCCCCAGGAAAGGAACATGAAGGGCATTATGAACCTGAGCCACTTGTTGAACGGAACTTTGGTGTAGAGCAAGAAGGCCACCAGTGCTCCGACCGTGGGATAGCAAAGGTTAGAAAGGCCATCGCCAAACTGGAAGGCCAAGATGGCAACCTGCCTGGTCAAACCAACGATGTCGGCAACGGGAATGACTATGGGCAATGTAACCAGCGCCTGGCCGCTTCCGGAGGGTATGAAGAAGTTTATTATGGACTGAGCTATGAACATGCCTATGGAAGTTATGCTCTCAGGGAGCCCTGAAAGGGGCATTGCCACTGCCCTGACTATGGTGTCCGTTATATTTCCCTGATCCATTATTACGTTTATTCCTCTTGCCATACCTACGGCGACTACGCCTATGAATATGGCCTTTCCGCCTTCAAGGAGGGTTTCTGCTATCTTGTTACTGTTGTATCCCGCTATGATGCCACCTATGATGGCTCCTATAATATAGGTGCCTGACATCTCGAAAAGTCCCCACTTCCAATTGAAGGTCCCATAAAGGATGAAACCTATGGTGCCCACGAAGGTCAAAAGGATCAGCAAGTGTCTTGTGGTGAAGGGAATTCTCTCGTATATTGCGCTGCTCTCCAGGTGGGAGAAATCCATATCTGCGACGATGCTCGAAGAGGGGTCTTTCTCTAGTTTATTACAATATCTCAAGACAAAGAAAATGCTCAAGGCAAGCAAAACAAACCATATAATCAACCTGTACCCGAACCCGGAGAACATGGGCAGCTCGGCTATCTTTTGACCTATACCGACAGTCCAGGGGTTAGATGGCCCAGCGGTCCAACCTATGACTATGGCGACCAAGGGCATTGCTATACCTACGAGGGGGTCATACCCTAAACTCAAGGCTATGCCCACACAAAGGGGTGCAAAAGGTATAGCAGCCTCCAACATTCCCGGGAATCCACCAAGGGCGGCGAAAAACACCATTATGGCGGCAACCACAAGGCCCTTGCGCTTCTCTCCTATTGTATCCAAAAGCTTGAAGATCGCTGCCTTGATGGCTCCTGTGCTGTCAAAAAGCTGAATGGCCGCACCGATGGTAAGGATCATGAAAATAAGGGCTCCAGCGTTGGTCATCCCTTTTGGAATGACCTTGAAGATATCAAATACTTTGACAGGAGTCTGCTGAACGTAGTGGAAGCTATCGGGATTTACCACCTTGCGTCCGTTCACTATAACCCTCTCGAACTCTCCCGCAGGCACGATGTACGTCAAAATAGCCACGAAAACTATGATCCAAAATAAGATCACTATGCCGTTGGGGAACCTAAACCGCGAATTACTGCTGCCTTTGCTCAAAACTACTGCCTCCTTCTCAAATGGTATTTTTATTTCAATTAGTTTTTTAACTGTTTAGTTCCGCGACGATCTTTTCCGGCGTCAATGGCAGATGGGAAAGCTCCGCATCAAGAGCGTTATTGACGGCGTTGACCACCGCTGCCGCGGCAGGAACGGTGCTTATCTCTCCTATGCTCTTTCCGCCGAAAGGCCCGCCAGGTTCCCTTTCTTCCACTAGGGTCACCTCCACTTTGGGCATGTCGGGGGAGTTGACCAGGTGATACCTGCCAAACGAAGCGTTCTTAGGACGTCCAGAAGAGTCGAAGACAAGCTCCTCCGTCAGAGCCATACCTATGCCCATCTGCACTCCTCCGTAAATTTGACCTTTCACCAGTTTTGGGTTTATGGCCTTGCCCACGTCGTGAACAGCCAAGAAATCCGTTACTCTTACCAGGCCAGTGTAAGTATCTACCTCAACTTCGGCAAAATGCACTCCGTATGAACCTGGGTTACCCTCAGGTTTGTAGGTCATGAATTCGCTTACCTCTTCTTTTAGTTTAAGAGCTATCTCACACACCAAAGCACCGTAATCTCCAACCACTTCACCCTTTACACACACCAATCCGTTTTCGAGTTTTATGTCCTCATCTAGTTCCCCATAGATCCTCCCTATCTGCCGGACGAAGCGCTCCTTCAGTTTCTCGGCCAATGACAGGGCGCAAGATCCACACACGTACGTCACGCGGCTTGCTATGCAGCCCGTGTCCATTGGGGAGCGCTGGGTATCCCCCTCCGTAACCTGGACTCTCTCTGGAGGCATGTCCAATACCTCCGCCACTATCTGTGCCATGGTGGTCAACGTCCCGTTACCGAGCTCATGGAAGCCTGCATTGAGCGTAACGGTTCCATCCTTACTCATGTGCATCGTCATTCCCGTGAAATCAGGGTACGGACTACCGTAATAACCGTTTCCGTGAGTAGAACATGCAAGACCTACCCCTCTCAGGTAGCGCCCCGTTCCCCTCTTGCCCCAGCGATGGCGCTCCTTCCATCTGAAGCGCTCCATACCAACTTCCAGACAATCCCTTATGCGGGCATTGCCCAGAGGAGGAGCGCCGGTTGGATCTTGGTCTCCAGGATACACCAGGTTTTTCAGTCTCAGCTCCGCCGGATCCATGTTCAGCCTCTTGGCAAGAAAGTCCAGGTTGATCTCCGTTATGGCATGGATCTGAGGAGATCCGAAACCTCTGCACGCACCGCTGGGAGTGGTGTTCGTATAGGTCGTCTTCCCTATATAAACCTGAGACGGTATTCTGTAAAGCCTCGAAGTCTTCTTACCCATGGCCATGGTCACCCTGTGCCCCCCAGCCAGGTAAGCCCCTGCATCGGAGATGACCTCTATTTTACGAAAGGCCAACGTTCCATCTGGACGCGCCAAAGTCCGTACCTTGCCTATGGTGGCAGTCCTGGTGCGGGTAGAGATCATGGTCTCATGCCTCTTCATGGAAAGCCTCACGGGTTTTTGCACGTCCAGTGCCATGAGGGCACAAGCAGGCTCCAGTATGACATCCTGCTTGGCACCGAAAGACCCCCCTACGGGAGCCTTTATGACTCGAACCTTGTTCAAAGGTAAGCCCAAAACTTGGGAGAGTACGTAGCGAACGGTGAAAATCATCTGACATGGGGTCTCCACAGTAAGGGTTCCGTCGCAGTCCACATAGGCTAGACAAATATGGTTTTCCATGGCAGCATGATGGACCTTTTGGGTTATCACCTCTGACTCAACAACCACCAGCCCTTCCTCTTGGGGCTCCCCTTCACCATAGGCTATCCTCCCCTCTATGACTTGAGGACGGCCCTCGAGAATGGGTTCGCAATGGAGGGCTTCCCTTAGATCCAAAACGGGTTTGAATGTTTCATATTCCACCTTTACCAAGGAAGCGGCCTTCTGTGCCGTCGCCAGATCTTGGGCTAGGACGGCGCCGATTTTGTCCCCCACGTACAGAGGTCTATCGGTAAATATGCGTTCATCTCTGAAATCTGGCTGATCAGGGAAAGATACGATGCTGTTGAACCTGACTCCTGGGTCATCTTCTGGGGTGTAAACTTTTATTACTCCTGGTAGTTTAAGCGCCTCCGTAGGGTCAATGGAGACTACTCTGCCGTTTGCAACCTCGCTGAAAATAAAGCAGGCGTGTAGACTCCCCCCCGGGGGAAGGTCCGCCAAGTAGTTGAATTTACCCCTTATTTTCCTCTCTATCTCAAGCCTCTTTACGTCCTGCCCCACGTATTTGAGGTTTGTCGCAGTATCTTGATAGGTTTTAGTCTCCCTAGGCATCATTGAAGCACCTCCCGAAGGCCTTTCCACAAATCGTCTCCTAGCCCTTTAACGGCCTGGCGCTTGTAAGGCATGGAAGATCTGGTCGGTATGGTCTCTGCCACGATCTTCGACAGTATATCCAGAAAATCGTCTTTCCGCAGATCTTTAATGGGCGCAGAAGACAAAAACTCTTCCGCTTCCAATGCACGGATAGGCCAAGGAGCCAGAGCTCCAAGGAACATTCTTGAGTTTTGAACTTTACCCTCTTTCAGTCTACACACGAAGGCAAGGTTGAGTTTGGATATGGTAACGGCCCTGCGGCTTCCAACTTTGCTAAAAAAGGAGAAATCTCCATTGTCCATGGGTATGGAGATTTTTTTGATAAATTCTCCTCTTGATGTTAATGATTTAAGTTCAGCGGGGTTAAGTTCCTGCGCCGGGATGATGCGCTCTTTGCCTTCCCAATCTTCCATGACTATTAGGGCACCTAACGCACAAAGTGCTGGTGGAGTATCAGCGGCGGGAGAGCAGTTGGCAATGTTTCCCCCTATGGTCCCGCGGTTTCTTATCTGACCCGAACCTACCATAGAGGCAGCCCTTGAAAGACAGTAAGCCTTGGACCGGACCAAATAGGACTCCTCTATTTCTCTGAAGGTGACTGCAGCACCTACATCGAGGAAAGCCTCTCCTACCTCTATTTGTTTAAGCTCCTCCACGGCTGTAAGGTCCACTAAGTGGCAATCCTCCCTTGGGTTCTTGTTCAACCACACCACAAGGTCAGTCCCCCCTGCTAGGAGCTTCAAACGGGGGTTGAAGGACGATAGGATTTCTCTGAGCTTGGAAAGGTTTTTGGGACGACTAGCTTCCATTTTTCGTCATCCTTTCTGCCGCATCGGAAATTGCGTTTATTATGGGAACATAACCGGTGCAACGGCACAGGTTACCCTCAATGGCTCTTCTTATCTCTTCCTCGGTAGGGGTCTTGTTCTTATCCAGAAGGGCCTTGGCTGACATTATCATTCCTGGAGTGCAAAAACCACACTGTACGGCATCGTTCTCCATGAATGCCTCCTCCAGGACCTTGAGCTCACCTCGTCTCTCCAGGCCCTCTACCGTCAAGATCTCACTTCCGTCAGCCTGGAAGGCCATTATTGTACAAGACGTTACAGCCTCTCCGTTCATGATTACCGTGCAGGCACCACATTCTCCCTCAGAGCACCCCTCCTTGACGCTGGTAAATCCCAAGACATCTCGCAGCAAATCCAAAAGGCGCATGGACGGGTCTATATCAAGAGAGTACCTGCAGTCGTTAACTGTCAGGTTTATACGCAATTTCCCCACTCCCTTAGCTTTTTATAATTCTTCCTTGTCTTGGATTTTCGACAAAGGCGTCTTTGCAACATCTTTTTTGTAAATGTTTGAATCAATCAAACAAAAACATGAAAATGACGCAAAAACGACGGTCTTGGTACACATTACTATACAAACGAGAAGAAATAGGGAAAGGAGGGGGGAATCCCAAAAAATCTCAGCCTCAGCATGCGACTCTTGCACAACACTGAAAAGTTAGGAGGGAATTTGATGTTCCAAAGGTTAAGAAAGTCTTTGTTTTTAGTGGTCGTAGCAGCAGTGATCCTATCCGTCTCCGCAGCAGCGTTTGCATCAACAAATCCTCTCGTGCTTACCGGAAAAGACCTTACCATTGAGGACATAGTTAGCGTGGCAGTGGAGGGCAGAAAGGTTACTGTATCCCACGAAGCCATGAACAACGTTGAAAAAAGCTATAACACCGTCATAAAAGCCGCAGTAGAAGGCATGCCAGTTTACGGCCTTACCGTCGGAGTAGGCTGGAACAAGGACAGGCCCGTATTCAAGACCGTTAATGGGAAGAAAGTTCTCTCTGAAGAACTCCTCGACATGTCCCGAAAGTTCAACATCATGTCCCTTAGGGCACACTGCGCTGGAGTAGGCCCCTTTCTACCCGTAGAGGTAGTAAGAGCAGGAATGCTGGTTCGTCTAAATCAGTTCCTTACGGGGATCCCAGGAGTTCAACCCTATGTAGTTGAAATATACGAAAAATATCTCAACGAAGGCATTACTCCCCTCGTTCCCTCCAAAGGCTCCGTGGGGCAGGCGGATATAACCCTTTCGTCTCACATAGGCTTGGCCATGGTGGGAGAGTGGGATGTGATATACAAAGACAAGAGAATGCCTGCAAAGGAAGTAATGAAACTCTTGAACATTGAGCCTCTGGTTCCCGTAGGCAAAGATTTCCTATCCATCCTCAGCACCAACGCCCTCGCTTTAGGACAGGCAGCCTTGGCTGTGGCCAACGTGGAACACTACCTTGAAGTTTCCTATCCTGTCTTCGGTCTGTTCCTTGAAGGTTACAACGGCAACGTCGCCCCCTTCATGAAAGAAGTAGCGGAGATCAGACCATTTGAAGGTTATGTGACAGCAGCAGCAAAACTGAGAAAAACCCTCAAAGGGTCATACCTCTATGAGCCCAGCGACACCAGAGCATTGCAAGACCCCCTTTCCATTCGCTCCATGGCCTACACCTTGGGCAATGTAGAAGTGGCTTTGAAGCGCGCTAAGGACGCCATAACCTTGGCCGCCAACCACACCGACGACAACCCGGCAGTCATATGGAATGCGAAGAAGGAGAAAAACAGGGATCCCCAGACATCTCGTTACTTCATAGGCAACGACGGCGCCATCTTCCCCACTTCCAACTTCGAAAGCCTTCCCGTCCTGAGGGAGCTTGACACTTTAAAGATCGCCCTTGCCCAGATGTCTAACCGTCTTGTAATGCAGACCATACGCCTTGAGGATCCAAGATTCACCCATCTTTCGCGGTTCCTCTCCGCTCCTGACAATCCGGGTCACGCCTTTGGAGCTATCCAGAAACCTCTGGTGGCCATGGATACTGAAAACCGGATGCTGGCAACCCCGACCCAGTTGGGCGCCATCGCCCTGGCAGGCAACATAGAGGATACCGCTGGCTGCACTCTAATATCCGTGAGATCCCTTGAGCAGATAACTGAAAACCTCTACAACATTTCCTCGTTGCAGCTTCTGCACTCTGCCCAGGCTCTCGACCTTAGAAAGGCTGAGATGAAGGATAAGCTATACATGGCTGCTCCAACAAAGAAGCTTTATGAAGCCTACAGACAGGTAGTATCCTTCGTTGATCAGGATAGGCCTTACACCGACGATATAGCCAAGGGAGCAGAGTTCCTTAAAAACTACCAAATGTAAATAAAATCGATTTAGCTCCCCTCAACAAAAAGGGGCTTTGGGTTAACCCAAAGCCCCTTTTTTTATCCCTATAATGGACGAATCCAGCGAAAGCTACGGCCTTGAAGGTGCAAATTCATTCTATCTTACACCCTTCTCTAAAGGCTTATCTGATGAATCGGGCCTTTGCGTTAATCATGCTGTTTACCATGATCCTTATTCTTAATTTTTTCTTTCTGTTTAAGCTCCTCCTTCAGACGACACACACTGCATATGTCTTGATAGGAGAGAGCACCGCAAACAG
>NZ_DAITZW010000045.1:0-9312 GCF_036847465.1 Thermovirga lienii
CCTAGGGAGTAGAGTCCTTTTACTTTTTCTTTCAGCGCCAGGGCGGCCTGTTCTTCGTATATGTACCTCGTTTGGTTGAGCCAGTCCTCGAAGACAGGGCAGTCTTTTACGTAAAGCCCATCCAGGAACGGTTGGGCAAGGGCTATGCAATCGTCAGTGCTTGCAGCGTCCAAATTTCTCAGTAGATCCAGGTCCGTTTCCAATTTATTTTTGGGGTCAATAAAGATCCACTGTCTGTCGGAGAGTACTATCCCTTCGGGAATGTGTTTTTTCAGCACGTACAGGGTGTTCCGGAGATTTTTATGGGCGGTTTCTTCGTCTTTTTCGCACCAAAGAAGGCCTGCGGCCTTTTCCCGAGATACTCTATTCTCTATTAAAAGGTAGCACAAAAGAGCCATGGCCTTTCTTGAAGGTAAGAAAATTTCACGGCTGTTATCAAAGAAACTTGGTGGTCCAAATAGCTTGGCTTTAAACATGAGATCCCTCCGGAAGTTAGAGAAAATTATAGCACGCATGAGGATTCTCTAAAACACATAGTATACCAAGGGTGTGTTAGACTTGATTGAAAAGGAATACGTAAGGGGGGGTCATGTCTGCAATGTGCTGTTTCAAAGAAAGGGAGTTGGTATGTGTGACCGGGGCGGGCGGAAAGACCTCCCTGATTATCGCCCTTGCGACTCCTTTAGCTGAGAGATCTAGGGTCATGGTTACTACTACTACCCGCATGGGCTGTTGGGAGATCCCCAAGGGATATGCCTTTGCCGTTGGAGATAGAGATTTTATAACGCGAAGAGCCAAGGAGCAAAAGCGAGGCCACCCTCCTCTTTTTGCAGCTTGTGGGGTAGCGGGAGAAAAGTACTTGGGGCTGAGCCCCGACTATGTGGACTACGTTTATGTCAACGACCTCATGGATATAGTCTTGGTTGAAGGGGACGGGGCAAAGAAATTTCCCGTCAAGGGATACAGTGAATGGGAACCTGTCATACCTGGCAATACGACTTGCCATATAGTGGTGGTAGGGGCAGAGATATTTTTCAAGGTTTTGGATGAAAAAACGGTCTTTCGTCCAGAGAGTTTTTTCTCCGTTTCAGGCATCACTCCGGGTAAGGTTTTGAGTGCGGGGGAGATCGTAAGGGTTTTGGAGCATCCCCAGGTTTTTCTCAAAGGCTCGCCCAAGGGGGAAGGAATCAGGAGGATTCTTGTCATAAACAAGATCGATTTGTTGGAGGGGGCGGGCGAAGACGTTAGAAAAAAATTGCAAGACGTAGAAAAGACGTTGTCCAAATATGATGACCTTTGGAAGGTAAGCTTGAAATGCAAAGGGTAACCATGATCGTTTTGGCAGCAGGTAAGTCTACTCGTATGGGGCAGGATAAGTTGCTCTTGCCCTTCGGCTCAGGTACCGTCATTTCTACGGTTCTGGAGGCCGTTGTATCTTCGGGGTTTTCGAGGGTAGTCCTCGTAACCTCGAAAGAAACAGCGATAAACCTTAAGGGGCTTCCCAAGATCGTGGAGGTAGTACTTAACCATTCTCCCGAGCTGGGCCAGGCCCACTCCATGCTTTTGGGGATAAAACGAATCCATGAGTTAGGTGGCTCTTTTGGGATAGTGATGGGAGACATGCCTTTGCTCACAAGAAGGGATATAAGTGCTATTTTTGACGCCTTTCGCTTAAGGAGCCCAGGCAAGACTGCTGTAATTCCAGAGTTAAATGGAAGGTTCGGTCATCCAGGTTTTTTTGAGCCAGTATGGTTGGACAGGTTTATGAGCATAAAGGGCGATGTGGGAGGAAGGCACGTAATAAGAGACCACATGGAAGAGGTCGTTTTGGTTAAAGGCACGATCGGTTGTTTTTTGGATATAGATACACCCGAGGATTACGTCAAGGCTTTGAGGCTTTATAGGGAAGGCGGGGGCGTTCTGTGATGGAGCGGATGGTGATAGTTAGAGGCGGAGGAGATCTCGCTACAGGGGTGATATACAGGCTCTTTCATGCAGGTTTCAAAGTGGCGTGCTTGGAAGTTGCAATGCCCACCGTGGTGAGGCGGACTGTTAGTGCCGCCCAAGCAGTTTTTGAAGGGCATGCCCAGGTGGAGGACGTGGCTTTCAAGCTTATGAGCCTTGGAGAGTTTCCCAAAGATCAATGTACTGTGCCTGTGTGGATAGACCCAAAGGGAGACAGCATAAACCAGATAAAGCCCCACTTCGTGGTTGACGCCATAATGGCCAAGAGGAACACGGGGACACATATGTCAATGGCACCTTGCGTGATAGCCTTGGGGCCGGGCTTTATAGCCGGAAAGGATGTCCATTACGTGATCGAAACCAAGAGGGGGCACTATCTGGGGAGGGTCATTACCAGAGGTGGGGCCATTCCAGACACCGGCGTGCCGGGGGTTATAGGGGGAGAAAGCATAAACCGGCTTTTGAGAGCTCCAAACAGAGGTTACCTTAGACCCTTCAAGGAGATTGGTGATCTGGTGGAGGCTGGTGAGATGGTTGGGGAAGTGAATGGTGTGCCGGTTGTGGCTGCGATAAAGGGGGTACTCAGAGGAATCATTCATCCCAGGGTGCCGCTGGTTGAGGGGATGAAGATAGGAGACGTAGACCCAAGGTGCATAAGGGAGCACTGCTTTACCATTTCCGACAAGGCCCTGGCGATTGCTGGAGGGGTTTTGGAGGCCATGTTGAGGGTCCGGTGATCTTTGGAAAGCGGTGAAGACAATGAAAGGCGGGGTTTTGAAACTAGTCGGATTAGTGTTAGCGTTTTTTCTTTTTGTATTTTGCCGTGTTGGTTCGGCGCAGGAAGTAAAGGGTATCCTCGCTGTATCTGCGGGTATAGTGCCCTGCGTGGAGGAGATAATGACCGCCTTTGTGGCCCAGGGGGGGCAGCCTCTATCAATTGTTAGTGGGGCCACAGGAAAGCTCGCCAGGCAGATAGATAGCGGTGCGCCGTACGACATTTTCCTTTCTGCAGATCCCAAATGGAGAAAGTGGTTGGAAGAAAGGGGCCATAGGATGAAGGTCGAGGTTTGTGCCTTTGCCAAACTTTCTATTTGGTGGCCTGGTGATTCAGAGGACAAGGGTGTGTCTTTCCTTTCGAACGCTGTGCTGGCGGTACCCAACCCAGCCTACGCGGCCTACGGAAGGATGGCCAAGGTATATTTTGAGGGCCAAGGGTATTGGGAGGAGGGTCTCAAAGAGGGACGCTTCATCTTCTGCGATAACGTTCCCCAGTGCGTGGTAGTTGTAAGAAGCAAAGGGGCTGATGCAGCATTGATACCTGTTTCGGCGGCCATAAAGGCCAAAGGAAGTTACATCATCCTTGAAGGTGCTGGGCGCCTTGCGACGGAGGCCATCCTATTAGGTGACCGTGTCTTTCCGAACGTTCTTGAGTTCAGCAGATTTCTTCGCTCGGAAAAGGCCAAAGGCATATGGAAGAAATGGGGATTTGATGTGCCAGATGAAATCATGAGCGAAAAGCGAGAGGGGTTATAAATGTACCAAGCTTTATGGATAAGTCTTAAGGTCTTGTTGGTGGATGTTCCTTTGCTAGCCTTGATGGGAACCTTCGTGGGGTGGGTTTTGGCGCGCAAGGATTTTCCCGGCAAGGGTGCTGTCTCTCTTTTACTTCAGCTTCCAATAGTTCTTCCTCCCTCTGTCATCGGTCTGTATTTGCTTTTAGCTCTCGGCCGTTTGGACTTCCTTAGAGACTTGGGTTTTTTGTTTGGGTTCCCTGGTGCGGCTTTGGCGGCCTTCGTCCCAGCGTGTCCCATAATGATCCAGTCTGCCAGGGCAGCCTTTTCCGCTGTTGACCGGGGCATTGAAGAGACAGCCTTGACCATGGGAAGGTCCAGACTGGAGGTTTTCACCAGGGTGACCTTTCCCCTTGCCAAGAGGACCCTTTTCGTGGGATTGGGACTTTCTTCGGCTCGTGCTCTAGGGGATTTTGGAGTCACCATGATGGTGGCGGGCAACATACCAGGGCGAACTCAGACCTTGCCCCTCTATATATACGGTAAGGTGGAGTCGCTGGAGTTTGCCCAAGCTCATTGGGCGGCTTTGCTTTTGGTAGCCGCGGGTGTGGTGACGTTGTGGTTCATAAAGATCCTTGAGGGTGGAGCAAATGGGATATCTTGAGGCCAACTTTAGGGCGAAGATAGGTAGTTTTGAACTTGATGCGTATTTTTCCATGGATAGGGAGATATCCGTGGTCTTTGGCCCCAGCGGGTCTGGCAAGAGCTTTTTCCTCAGGTGCCTTTCGGGACTCAATGCCATTGATGAAGGCTACATAGATCTTGATGGCCAAAGATTGAACGATTCGGCTAGAAGGCTTTGGATTCCTGCAAGCCGCAGGGGGGTGTGTCTCATGCCCCAAAACCTTTCCCTCTTTCCCCACATGACTGTTCTGGAGAACGTGGCTTTCGGCTGTAAGGGGGACAACAGCCATAGTGCTCACAAGGAGGCCCTTTATTGGCTCAAGCGAATGCGCATAGATGACTTTCAGGACAGATATCCAAATCAGCTTTCAGGAGGACAGCGGCAGAGAGTTGCCTTGGCCAGGGCTTTGGCCGTGAGGCCAAAGGTGCTCCTTTTGGACGAACCCTTCAGCGCACTGGATGGCCCTCTCAAAAGAAACCTGCGCAGGGAGTTGCGAAAGCTTCAAAGGGAGACGGGTGTCCCTTTCATATATGTGACTCATCATGTCGAGGACATCTGTGCTTTGGGTGACAGGGTGCACTTTATTCATGACGGAAAAATGTCCGAGTCTCTGAACGTGGAGGAATTGATTAGTGGTGGAGGGCGGCTTCGTTTCTGGAAGATGATGGGTTGGGGCAACATAATGGAAGGAGAAGTCGTATTTAACGAAACTGGTAAAAGGGTGTTTCGCTGGACCGGCGGGGAGGTTGTCGTAAAAAGCACTGGGGGAACGGGGGAGGCCATAGCGTTCATAAGGCCTGAAATGATAAGGTTCATAGACCCTCGCTATCCCGTGGATGAGGAGATTTCCCCCAACCTGTTTGAGGGCAAGATAGAGGACGTGATTCTAGAAGGTGGAATATTCAGGATCCACGTGTCCTCCGATTCGGGAGTTTGGCAGGTGGAACAGAAGGATCCAGTGTTTTGTTCCCGTAAACTTAGGCCGGGCGAGAGGGTGTATTTTTCTTTTCACCCCGACTCCGTTGAGCTGGTGATAAGAGATTCCCAGAGGAAGGGAGAGATGGAATATGGATCTGGAGCTTTTGCGTTTGATAAATGAGGAAACAAGGGAAGGGCGTTTCGGTGTTTTGTGCACCGTAGTGAGATCCCATGGGTCCACTCCCAGGAAGTTAGGAGCTTCCATGTGGGTGAGGTCAGATGGTTCAATTGCTGGGACCATAGGAGGAGGTGCCTTGGAGAAGGCGGTAATTCAAAGGGCGCTGGAGGTTATGGAGGACCCCACGGCACCCAAACTTTATGAATCGATTCTGAGGGAGAAAGAAAGCCAAGGCCAGGCAGTTTGCGGAGGAGAGGTCTCTGTCTTGTTGGAGCCCTTGGGGATGGAGCCCAAGATAATTATCTTCGGAGCTGGTCATGTGGGGGCGGCCCTTGCCAGGCTGGCTTCGGCAGCGAGGTTCAATGTGATTGTGTGGGACGAGCGAGAGGAGTACGCCAATCAGGACCGGTTTCCTGGGTGCAAGGCCGTGGCCTGTTCCTTGGAGGAGGCTGTATGTGGTGGAGTTATTCCTATAGCCCGCAATTCTTATGTGGTGGTTGTTACTCGTGGCCATTCTCTCGATGAAGAGGTGGTTCGAAGCCTTGAAGGTAAGCCCATGGCTTACCTGGGGGTTATAGGTTCCAGGAGAAAGATATCCTTCATGCGCAAGAGTCTCATGGAGAAAGGCGTTTCGGAGGAGTTTCTAGATAGTATTTTCCAGCCTATAGGTTTGCCTATAAGGGCTGAGACGCCCGAGGAGATTGCTTTATCCATCCTTGCTGAGATAGTAGGAAAGATGAGGGGCGCGGACCTTGAGGCCCTTCGTGGGCCATACAAAACAGAAGGGAAGGACCAGCTGTGAAGATAAAAATAGTACCTATAGAGGATGCCATAGGGCTTCAAATAGCTCACGACCTTACGCAGATAGACGCCCGAAAAGGCATAAAGGGGGCGAGGTTCAAGAAAGGTCATGTGGTCAAGGAGGAGGATCTGCCTGTTTTGCGAAGCATGGGGAGATTGAGCCTGCCGATCATTGAGTTGGACTCCGATGAACTTCATGAAGATGATGCAGCCCTTGAGCTTGCAGGGGCCTTAAAGGGCGAAAACCTGGAGGTGGAGGGGCCCGAGGAGGGAAGGTGCCGCCTCATATCGAGGGTAAAGGGTGTTGTTAGGTTTGACCAGAAGGTGGTTAATGAGGTAAACCAAGAGAGGATATGGTCCTTTGCTGCTTGTCCTACAAATAGCGTGCTTGAGCCTGGGGAAGTGGTAGCTGCATTTCGCATACTGCCTCTATGCTTGAAGATAGAGGACATGGAGAGGACCCTGGAAAAGGTAAAGCCCTTTCGTGTGGTGCCTTTCAGGGAATTGAGGGTAGCGTTGGTAACTACTGGTAGCGAGATAAAAAATGGTCTGATAGAGGATGTTTTTGAGGCGAAGCTCAAGAGGAAGCTTAAAGAATTAGGTGGAATCTACGTGGGACAAAGAGTTTGTGGCGACCAAAAAGAGGAGATAGTCGAGGCCGTGAAGGGCTTCCTCGAAGCTGGTGCTCAAGTAGTGATATGTACTGGTGGAATGAGTGTCGACTTGGAGGATAGAACCCCTCAAGCCATTTCAGAGGCCGCGGATGAGGTTATTTTCAGAGGGGTTCCCGTTATACCAGGTTCCAACTTGATGTTGGCCCGTAAGGGAAGGGCATGGATAATAGGGGCTCCCGCCTGTGTGGTCCACAGCGAAAGGACCGCTCTTGACCGGTTGCTGATCGCTCTTTTTGCAGGTCTGGAGGAGGACATTGATGTGACAAGGTGGGGAGTAGGAGGACTGTGCATGAAGTGCCCGGTCTGCATCTTTCCCAAATGCCACTTTGCGAGATTTTAGAAACCCTAAATTAGCCCGGGGGTATCCTTGATTTTTCATCCGTAGGCTTATATAATGAAATGATACACGCCAAGATGTAGCAAAAGAAGGGAGGACGAGGAAATGAAGAGTTTGAAAGGAACGAGGACAGAGGTAAACCTTTTGACGGCTTTTGCTGGCGAATCTCAGGCCAGGAACAGATATGACATGTTTGCCAGTCAAGCCAAGAAAGAGGGTTATGTACAGATAGCGGACATTTTTGCGGAGACTGCCAACCAGGAGAGGGAGCATGCCAAGCGACTCTTTAAGTTTTTGGAAGGCGGAGAAGTGGAGATAAAGGCTTCTTTCCCTGCAGGAGTCATTGGAAGCACTCTTGAGAACCTCAAGGCTGCGGCCGCTGGGGAGAATTATGAGCATACTAGTATGTATCCTGAGTTTGCCAAGGTGGCCAGGGAAGAGGGCTTTGAGGAGATTGCAGCAGTCTTTGAGGCCATTGCGGTGGCGGAAAAGCAGCACGAGAAGCGTTACCTTGATCTGGCAGCCAACATAGAGGCCGGAAGGGTGTTTGAGAGGCCCGAAAAGGTTGTGTGGCGCTGCAGGAACTGTGGCTACCTTCATGAGGGCAAATGTGCTCCGGAGAAGTGTCCCGCCTGCGCACATGCGAAGGCACACTTCGAGCTTCTAGGCGAGAATTGGTAGTTTCTCTTTAGGCAGAAGCTCGAAGAAGCTTCTGCCTTTTGTTATATATAGGGTTGTCCAATGTGTTCGGAAAAGGAGGAATTGGAATGCATCAGACCTTTAAGGCTGTAAAGGTTAGGGAAGGTCTTTACTGGGTTGGAGCCATAGATTGGGCCATAAGGGATTTTCACGGGTATGCTACGTCAAGGGGAACCACTTACAATGCCTTTTTGGTGTTGGGTGAGTCGCCCATATTGATAGATACTGTAAAGGCGCCCTTTTACGATGAGATGATGGCCAGGATCGCCTCCGTGGTGGATCCTCATGAGATAGAGCTTGTGATATCCAATCATGCAGAGATGGATCATTCTGGGTGTCTTCCCAAGGTGATAGACGAGGTTAAGCCCAAGAAGGTTTTGGCCTCCAAGATGGGCGTAAAAGCTCTTAGGGCGCACTTTGGAGACGCCCTTGAAGTAGAGGAATTTCCTTCTGGCGGTGTGCTGGAAGTTTATGGTGTGAAGTTTCAGTTCATGGAGACCAGGATGTTGCACTGGCCGGATTCCATGTTCACTTATATGCCTGAAGAGAAGATCCTTTTCTCTCAGGATGGCTTTGGCATGCATCTTGCCACATACGAGAGGTTTGCCGACCAGATTCCAAGATGGATATTGGAACAGGAGGCTGCAAAATATTATGCGAACATACTGAATCCCTATTCTCCCCTGGTAGCCAAGCTTCTTGCCCAGACCCAGGAAATGGGCCTGGAGGTGGATTTGCTTCTGCCGGACCATGGGCCAATATACAGGACCAAGGAGGACATCAAGTGGATAATTGGCCGTTATGCTGACTGGTCCTCTGGTAAATTGCCTCAAAAAGTAGTGGTTTTCTATGACACCATGTGGGGCAGCACCGATAAACTGGCCAGAGCCATAGGGGAAGGCATAGCTTCTCGCGGAGTTGAGGCCAAGCTTGTTCCCTTGGGAGGTTCTCATAGGAGCGATGTGGCCACAGAGCTTTTGGGGGCAGGAGGTTTGGTTGTTGGGTCTCCTACGTTGAATAACAATATGTTCCCCTCGGTGGCCGATGTGTTGACGTACGTGAAAGGTTTAGGATTTAAGGGAAGGATTGGTGCTGCCTTCGGATCTTATGGATGGGGCGGCGAGTCGGTGAAACAGGTGGCCAAGGTTCTGGAGGAGATGGGAACCAAGGTGGTAGATACCCTGAAAGTACAGTATGTTCCAGACCAGGACGACCTATACGCCGCTTACCAGATGGGCGTAAGGGTAGCAGAGGAGTTAAAAGAAGCCAACTAGGGGGCCACGCCCCCTAGTTTTAATTTTTTGTATTTTTTCGAATAGATACCCAAAATGTTTTTCCTTTCCAGTCGCCAAGCCCCTTAAGGGTCTTACATGTCTTTTCTCCGTCTTGTGAGACTCAACCTTCATCAATTTCATGAAATTGCCCAGCTAGTGTTCGTAGGTATAGGGGGCAAATATAGGTAGCTTGAGTAAATTGTTTAGAGATGTATTTCAGCCTTCAAGTGGAACGTTGGGGTAAGTATGCCCAAAGACATAGTGAAATAA
>NZ_DAITZW010000046.1:0-9120 GCF_036847465.1 Thermovirga lienii
TCATGCCTTTGAGGGGTTTTGTTGGGTTTTGTCCTTTGGATATGAGCCAGAATCTGGTGGTGTTATGAGGGTGGTCCTGGATATCTTTGGCCAATACGTTCAATCCGTTTATCTCTGCAGCCAGCAAGGTGCATACGGCGGCAAGGCGTTGGTCCTTTGCCGCTTCCATGGCGGCAGCGCTGGTGCTTGCAGTCGTTTTTCTGGGGCATTGAGGCAGGTTCATGGAAAGCCACCCCTTGCATTGGGCCAAAGCTTGAGGATGAGAACGTACCTCTGTTATTTGAGACAAAGTAGAGCTTTTACTTGCCAGGACATGGTTTATTGGAAGCATTATTTCCATGGAAATTGAAAGATCTAAAGAGGAGGAGGAGAAGGCGTCGAGGGTGCTGTAGACCACTCCTTCGATGGAATTTTCTACCGGCACGATCCCAAATAAGGTGGATTTTCTATCTACGGCACTGAAAATGCCTTCTATGTCTTCAAGATATTCAAGGTCGATGCTCCTTCCAAGGCAGGCGTAGGCTGCTTGCTGAGAAAAGGACCCTTCTGGCCCCAGGCAAGCCACCGTTGGCCTTTTCTGGACAGCTCTACAAAGGGATATTACTTCTTTCATCACGGCCTCTATGCCCTTGGGGTCCAGCCCGCTGCAGATTTTGACTGTCCTGTCAATGACCTCCTGCTCCCTTATGGGATCCAGAACTTGATGTTTGCCTTTCAGCTTGCCGATGGCCCGTGCGGCCTCGACGCGTTCTTTCAGTATTTGGGCGAGCGATTGGTCAAGCTGGTCAATTTTTTGCCTCATTTCTGCTATCTCGTTTTTCTTATCCCAATCCAAGGCCATCCCCTCCACGTAAGCGGGCAACGAGTTTTGTTGCAGAGATTTTACTTCAGCAGGTTTGAAATGGCAAATTTGATTATTGGAGACCTTCGTTAGGTAAACATACAAAAAGGAAATGCTTCAACGCTTGACAAAAATTTCTAACATTAATACAATTAGTTTTGGCATATGGCGACTGTCGACAAAAGCCAGAAAGGGGTGTTACGATGAATAATGCAAGGAAAAAGCTTAGAGAGTTGCTTTTAAAAAATGAAATACTTGTAGTCCCAGGTGCCTACGACTCGCTTTCAGCAAAAATAGTTGAAAAGGCGGGGTTTGACGCCGTTTATATGACGGGTTTTGGAGCCTCTGCCAGCTTGTTGGGTAGACCAGATGTAGGGTTGCTTACCCTTTCGGAAATGGCCTGCCATGCCGCTAACATGGTCGAAGCGGTGAATATTCCAGTGATAGCAGATGCTGATAATGGATTTGGCAATGCGATTAATGTCCAAAGAACGGTAAGGCTTTACGAAAAGGCAGGGGTGGCGTGTATACAAATAGAAGATCAGGTTGCTCCAAAAAAGTGCGGACATATGTTGGGGCGCCAAGTAATTTCAAAGGATGAAATGGTTGGAAAGATAAAGGCTGCTTGTGATGCTAGAAGAGACGATAGCCTTATGATAATGGCGCGTACAGATGCAAGGACCTCTATGGGAATAGAAGAGGCGATAGAACGAGGAAAAGCTTACGAAGCAGCAGGAGCGGATATCATTTTTATAGAATCGCCAGAGTCTATAGAAGAAATGAAGATGATAACTTCATCTTTCAATGCCCCAGTTATTGCTAACATGGTTGAACGCGGAAGAACGCCCCTTCTGAGTGCTGAAGAACTTCAAGAAATTGGATACGACATTGCAATATTTCCAGTGAGTTCCCTTTTGGCCGCGACTAAAGCGGTTTTTGACATGCTGGAAGAACTTAAAAATAGGGGCACAACTGCATCAACGGTTAGCAGAATATTTGACTTTGAGGCCTTCAATGAACTTGTAGGCCTTCCTGACATTAAAAAAGCAGAGAAAATGTACGCTACCGGCAGAGATGTCTAATAAAAAATTTATAAAAAAAGAGGTTGATTCCAGATGGCAATTAAAGGGGCGCTATCTAATTTAAGAGTGTTGGATTTAACGCGGGTTTTGGCAGGTCCCTTCTGTACCATGATATTAGCAGACATGGGGGCAGATGTTATAAAGATTGAAATACCTGAAAGAGGAGATGATACGCGGCAGATGGGGCCTTTTAAGGAAGGAGAAAGCGCTTATTACATGAACCTTAATAGAAATAAGAGGGGAATAACCCTTAACCTAAAGAGTGCAAAAGGCAAAGAGATATTCCTTGAATTGGTGAAGAGGGCCGATGTGGTGGTGGAGAATTACAGACCAGGGACTATGGAAAAACTTGGACTGGGGTATGAAGTGCTAAAAGAAGTAAATCCAAGGATAATTTATGCGGCCATATCAGGATTTGGACAAACAGGGCCCTACAAGATGCGCCCGGGCTACGACATAATAGCTCAGGCCATGAGTGGACTTATGAGTACCACAGGATGGCCTGGGGGAGAACCTACTAGGACAGGGACTGCTATAGGCGACGTGCTTGGGGGGTTATCCTGCGCAATAGGGATACTGGCTGCGGTCAACGCTAGAAGCATAACTGGAAAAGGCCAAATGGTGGATGTTGCATTAGTAGATTCCGCCGTGGCGAGCTTAGAGATAATAAACATGATATATCTGGTGGAAGGTAGAGTGCCTGAGAGAATAGGAAACCGCTACGAATCTACTTACCCCTATGATTCCTTTAGAACATCCGATGGAAGTATTGTCATAGGGGCTGGAAATGACAGGCTATGGCAAAAGCTTTGTGAAGTTATGGGGAAACCCGATATTGCAGAAAAGCCTGAATTCTTGCGCATAAAGGATAGAGTAGAGCATCATGAGGAAGTTAAAGCAATAATAGAAGAATGGACCATGAAGCATAAAATGCAGGAAGTTCTGGATCTTTTGGAAGCCGAGGGCATACCTTGTGCTCCTATAATGACCATAGATAAAGTAGTAAACGACCCTCACATAGCAGAGGCTAGACAAATGTTTGTGGAGACTTACCACCCAATAGCGGGTGCCATAAAGATAACAGGAAGTCATATTAAGCTTTCTGATACCCCTCCAGCGATAAAAACATGTTCTCCTCTGTTGGGACAACATAATAAAGATATCTATGTTGGAGAGCTTGGAATGGACGAGGCAGAGATAGATAAGCTGAAGGAGGAAGGTGTAATATGAAAAGTTGCTGTGAGGCAGAACCTAAAAAGCCCAAAAGGGCGATTATTAGGGAAGTATGCCCCCGCGACGGGTTTCAAAATGTCAAAGAGTTTATTCCAACAGAGAGAAAAATTAACATAATAGACAAGTTGGCTTCTACTGGCATAAGCTGTATGGAAGTTACGTCTTTTGTTAGTCCTAAAGCGATACCACAAATGAGAGACGCTGCAGAAGTAATGGAAGAATTTAACAAAAAATGGAAGGGGAAAATAAAAAGCTATGTACTTGTTCCTAATCTGAGAGGTGCAGAGAATGCCCTGAAGGTTAATCCTGATAGCCTAAATTTTGTAATCTCTGCCAGTGAAGCGCATAATAAGGCCAACACAAATAGGAGTGTAAAAGAATCCCTCGAAGAACTCAAAAAAATAGCTGATTTAGCTGAAGATACAGAACTTGCAGTTTCCGTAGCCACTGCATTCGAATGCCCTTTTTGTGGAGCAGTACCGCCGGAAAGAGTCATAGAATTGCTTGATGCAATATTGGAGATGGGAATTAAGAACGTGACGCTGGCAGATACTATTGGTACTGCAAACCCCTCAGAAGTAAAAAGAACCTTGAAAAAGATAAAACAAAGATATAAAGACTATCCATTCTTCCTTCACCTCCACGATACTCAAGGTATGGCTCTTGCCAATACGATGGTTGCCCTTGAATTAGGATACAGTAGGTTTGATGCGGCAACTGGAGGACTTGGAGGTTGCCCCTTTGCTCCTGGAGCAGCGGGTAACCTTGCTACAGAAGACCTGGTTAACTTTCTTGACAAGTTGGGAATAATCACAGGGGTGGACCTTATGAAAGTAATAGGTATAGCGAGAGAACTTCAGTCGTATGGTTTCAACGTTATAAGTCACTTAGCTTCTTGCAGTGTTTGTTCTTAAAATAACTCGAGGCTAACAAGGCGGCATTTTTATGAAAGTAAAGCCCCAAAACATGGAAGGCTGTGTTGATACAGCATCTATTTAAGAGGTAGTTGCAATATGAACTTGTCTGCAATACTGACAAGTAGAATTTAAAACAGCTAAAGCTAAACTTGCAAAAGACTTTTTTGTATTATAGAATCAACAAAATAACCAGAAAGTTGTCTGTCGACAATTTTTATAAATAAATGAGAAATGAGGAGCTAAAAGTATATGAGTCACAATGCCCTTAGGTTAGATGAAACTGTAACATCAAAAATTGCGGAATATCTGCGTAATCAAATTCTCGTTTTTAAGACCTATAAAAAGGGTGACAGAATAATAGAGTCTAAGATAGCCAATGAGCTAGGTGTAAGTCGAGCACCAGTAAGAGAAGCTCTTCGCAGGTTGGAGAGCCAGGGTCTCGTTGTCTCAATTCCGAGAAAAGGAACTTTTGTTTCTGATCTATCCAATGAGACTTTGGAAGAAATCTACGATCTTCGTTACTTGCTTGAAGAAAGTGTGTACGAGACCATTATTAAAAAAAAGCTTTTGAAAGATGAAGATTACGACCACATGGCTTCAATAATTGAAGATATGGTCGAAATTGCAAGTTCTGGTTTGGCTTGGGAAGATAAGGTTCTGGCTTTTTTCGGAAAGGATATAGAGTTTCATCGTTATATATGGATGAAGGCCAACAGACCAATAACAAGTAAAATTTTGGCAGATCTTTACCACCAATTAGAGCTGGGCATACTTGATGATCTAAGCCATGAAAAAAACTTAGTTGAGGTAGCTAATAACCATTACAAGATATTAAGATGCCTCCAAGCCGAAGACATAGAAAGCCTCAAACAAAGTAGAGCCTGGAGCCTTTTTGCGAGAAGGATAGAGAATATAAGACGAGAAAGATAAAAATTTTGCATATCAAATCTGTCGACTGTAGGCAACACAGTACATTAACGATATTTTAGAGCAAATCGGAGAGTGGAGAAAAGTGGAGGTGATCAATCAGAGGCTACCCTGCTTTGCGCGGAATAAGATAGGATTAAAGTTTCGAATCTTGCAGAGTTGGAGGTGTGTGTAATGAAACTCAGGAAGTTCTCTTTAATAGCAAGCATAATTTTGTTGATGACCGTGCTTGGCGCTTGCCCTATTATGGCCGAAGCTTCGTGGAAACTTTCTAATCAGCTGCCGCCTTCGCATTTTATCTCGAAGGGTATGGATATTTTTGCTCAGAAAGTAAGTGAGTATTCTAATGGTGAGCTAAAAGTGGAAGTCTTTCATTCTGCCCAGCTTTTTAAGGACACAGAAGTTGTAGAGGCTATTCAAGAAGGCCTTGTGGAAATGGCATTAATCCCAGTTAACAAGTGGTCTGGAATGATACCCGCCGCGGATGTTTTCGAAATGCCTTTCATATTCAAGGATCTTACGTCACCTGAAAAGTTCATAAAGGCGGGAGCGAGTGATCTGCTTGATAAGGAGTTTGTCAAAAAAGGCGCTAAAGTAGTTTTTTGGGTAGATTACGGCTTAGTGCAGTTTTTCAATAACAAAAGGCCTCTTACTAAGCCAGAAGATTTCGCTGGGCTCAAAATCAGGACTTTCAGTAAGGGTACAGCAGACACGGTTAGCGCTCTTGGCGGAACCCCTGTTGTTATGAGCTCGTCAGAGATGTATATGGCTCTTCAAAGGGGTACCGTCGACGGAGCTACGACTGGCATGCCTGCCGCTGTTTCAAGAAAGATTTATGAAGTTCAGAAATATATGACGCTCGCTAACTACACAACGGCCCAATTCTGTGTACAGGCAAACTTGGACTGGTGGGATTCTTTAAGCGAAAAAGAAAAAGAGATCTTGCTCAAGGCTGGAGCCGATGCGGAGAAAAATATAAGAAGTTCCATAGCTGATGCGGAGAGCAAGGCCTACGAAGTAATAAAGAATGCAGGCTTGGAAATCTACGAGCTTAATGAACAAGAAAGAGAACTTTTCAAGCAGGCTACTGAACCTGTAAGGGACGCCTTCGTGAAGAACACGGGTGATCTTGGCAAACAGCTAATGGAAATAGCAAATTCAATAAAATAAGCCGGTGCACACATCGGAAAAGATGGAGCGTCCATGAGAAGAATTTATGAAAAAGCAGAAGGGGTAAAAATGTTATCTTTCTTGAGACAATATATAGAGAAATTAAATTTAGCGTTGGGCTACCTAAGCGGTTTAGGTATTCTCTTGATGGGATTAATTTTATTCTATGAAGTGGTGGCAAGATACTGCTTTAATTCTCCAACTATTTGGACCCAAGAGGTATCTATATACATTTTCATATGGACTATGCTTGCTGGTGCCGCTTATACTCTCCAAATAGGCAAGCACGTCAGAATTGATTTGATTTTAATACACCTCTCACCTCGGACTCAGATATTTCTGGAAATAATAACTAGCGTGTTAGGAATGTTTTTTTCTGCGTATGTTGCCACGCAGGGTTGGGATATGGTTCAAGCCTCTTTGAAATACCAAAAACTATCTGCCACGCCTTTAAGAGTTCCCATCTGGATACCCCAACTTGCCATTTTTATCGGTTTTTCGCTCTTGGCCTTGGAATTTTTCATATTGGTATGTGCAAAAATTTCAGAGGTTAGGAACGCATACGCAAAGGATGGTGAGAAAACATGCTAAGCTTCCTGCTAGTCATCGGGGTGCTTCTTATTATCCTTTTTTTGGGGCTTCCAGTGGCGTTTTCTCTAGGTTCGACATCGGTAATCCTTATACTACTTAACCATTTGCCGGTAAAGATCATAGGGTCTACGATGTACTCAAGTTTAGAAAGCTTTACTTTGCTAGCTATTCCTCTGTTTGTACTGATGAGCCAGATATTACTAGATGGCAGAGTAGGAGATGACCTTTTCGATGTAATGAATGCGTGGGTTAGGCATCTCCCAGGAGGGCTGGCCATAGCGACTATTTTGGCGTGTGCCTTTTTTGCTGCAATAACTGGCTCAGGAGCGGCAACAGCAGCTACCATAGGGATGGTGGCCTACCCAGCGATGATACAAAGGGGATACGATAAAAAATTTACTCTTGGTCTTTTGGCTGCTGGTGGGACCTTGGGCATTTTGATACCGCCAAGCATACCCTTGATCCTATACGGTGCGATAACTGAAGAATCAGTTGGCAAGCTTTTCATAGCAGGTGTAGTCCCGGGGTTAATTTTGACAGCTATTTTTGTGGTCTACGCGGTTTTTAAGAGCAAACGTGGGGGATTTACTCCTATTGAAAGAACGTCGTGGTCAGAGAGATTGCGTGTTACAGGCAAAAATATATGGGGTATCTTGTTGCCCATTCTTATCATAGGTGGGATATATTCTGGAGCCTTTACTCCGACAGAAGCTGCAGCAGTAGGCCTGGCTTATAGCCTTTTCATTACAGTGTTTATTTACAAGACTATAAAAATACGCGAATTGCCTAAAATATGCCTGAAATCTGTTGGGACATCAAGCATGATAGCGTTGATCATAGCTGCGGCAATTCTCTTTGGAAGAGTAATGACAATGCTCATGATCCCCCAAAAACTTACGGAGCTAATCATAGAGCATAATTTCACCCCCCTTATGTTTATTTTAGCCATGAACCTCCTAATGTTGATTCTCGGCATGGTGCTTGAAACAGTATCCATAATATTGCTTACCATGCCCTTGGTTGCCCCGATTCTGTTGGCTCTTAACATAGACCCTATATGGTACGCAATTATATTAACAATAAACATGACAATGGCTCTGATAACGCCTCCTGTAGGCATGAACCTTTATGTAATAAATGGGTTAAGCGACGATATAAACATGGGCGACATAATCCAAGGTGTATGGCCCTTTATAATTCTTATGATGTTCATGCTTGTATTGGCAATTGTTTTCCCACAGCTAAGTCTGTGGCTGCCATCAATTATGCATTAAATATTGCGATCAATTAACTAAGGGCATTCAACGAATATGTTCATTTTTAGTTGAGCTGGCGTGACTTCTTTTTCGGAGGATAGCGCCAGCTTTCGCCTTAGAAGAGATCTTAATAGCTGGAGGTGTGTTATGCGAAAATCTGCCACATTGAGGCAACTTTTAAAAAAACCAGGAGCTATTGTTGCCCCTGGGGTATATGATGCGATAAGTGCAAAGGTCTGTGAGATTGTGGGCTTTGAAGCTTTGCAGCACTCAGGTTACGGTACCTCGGCAGTCACTTTGGGCAAGCCAGATGTAGGCTTTTTAACGCTTAGCGAAATGTCGACCCAAGTAAGGATAATATCTAGGGCCGTAAACATTCCAGTAGTAGGAGACGGTGACAACGGTTTTGGTAACGCTATAAATGTGACAAGGACTGTGGAAGAATACATAAGCGCTGGTGCTGCAGGTTTATTTATAGAGGACCAGGTTATTCCTAAACGATGTGGGCACATGGAGGGCAAGGAAGTCATACCTTTCGAAGAGATGGCTGGAAAGTTAAGGGCCGCACTGGATACAAGGAACGAAATAGATCCAGATTTTGTTGTTATTTATAGAACCGATGCTGTAGCCGTAAAAGGCTTCGATGATGCCATAGAAAGGGCAAAAAAAGCAGTGGATATGGGAGTAGATATGATATTTATAGAGGCAATGGAAACAAAAGAGCAAATAGAAAGGGCAGCCGAAGAGCTTGCAGGGGTACATCTTATGTTAAACCTTGTGGAAGGCGGTAAGACGCCTCTTATTTCGATTAGTGAAGCTGAGGCGATGGGTTATAAATGGGTGGTGCCGGCCTTGTCGTGTCTATATTCGGCAGTGAAAGGTATGTTTGAAGTCATGAGAGAGATTAGGGAAAACGGAGTTTCGAATAACTACAAGGATAAATTGGTTTCGTTTAGTGAGTTCGCAGAAATACTACAACTGGACAATATAAGAAAAATGGAAGAGAAATATCTTCCCCAATATATTATCGAAGCTAAATACAGCGGAAAAAGTTACGTCCATATAATTGTGTAAAATTAAGAGCCAAGGCAAGGTCTCTGGTT
>NZ_DAITZW010000047.1:0-8800 GCF_036847465.1 Thermovirga lienii
ATTTATTATATTTCATATATTTCATAGGGAACAGTCTCCTTTTTTATAATATAAATAATATAAACAGTATAAAACTCTATTTTCTATAAGTAGTATAGCACGACAGGTAACTCTATAATATTCATAGAGAAATGAAATAGGAGGCGTGATGCATGGAAGTGAAAAAATTTAACCCCGCTTTTTATGCTGTTCGAACGTTCAACGAAGAAACAGGTACGTCTGATATATCGCTACCTCTCCATGCTCAGATTCAATGGATGAATTCTGAACACCCCGGGTGGAGGGTTACTTCAGATGGGATATCTATCATAGAACTCAAAGACGAAGAAGACGGGGAAGTTGGTACACGCTACGCAGTAGTGGGGCATGTGGCAGTAATCGACGAACAGGGGAGGAGACTTCTTTCAGTGCCTATAGATGCGCCATTCAGAGGGTTGGAGTCTGGAGAGGTGTCAGGTGCTTTTGTGGCGGGAGCTCAGTTGGCCTTGGAGATTTTAGGTTATGGAGCCGGTTCTATACGTAGAGAGCATTGGCAGGAGCTTTTTAGCCTTACTGAGATAGAGGAAGGGGAGCTTCCACAACACGTTGCTCAAAGAGCGGCTTATGTGGCCGTTAAAGAGGGGAAAGGCCCTGATTATGTTCCTGCGGAAAGTATTGTAGAGGCACAAGACAGCGGTACATCGCTGTATCATAAATGCCTTTCTCTTGTCAAGGCTATTTGGGAGACCAATCCCAACGTATTTAAAGGCGTGGTAATACGCCCTGAAAAGGGGGAAGAGGAGTGGCGTAGGCTTCTTGAGAAGATATGTAGTTTTGAAACAGGTAATCCTATGTGGGCAATGCTGAATGAGGACGAAAAGAAGCGAGTCTGGTCCAAGCTGCACAGTATATATAAGGAGGTATCGGGGAAGTGATCAGGAGGGTGGCATTAGGTTTATTCACGTTATTTGTGTTTAGTTCTCCTGTTTTGGCGGCATCAGGTACGGCTCAGTTGACAAACATGAATGTCGTCTTTGACAACGTGCAGGAGGCGGTAGCTGTCAATTACCTAAAGGGTTTTCTGGGGGGAGATATAAACAGGCTCTACCAGTATGAGATGTTTCCCGTGCCAACCGACTCTATACTTTCTTTGGTGTGGACAAGGCTTGTTACTCACCCTTACACACGATGGAGGTGGGAGAATGGAGAAATAACAAATGTTGTGGTAGACGGCAGTAAAGTAAAGGTTGAGGGGCGGCTGCCTTCTATCCCTGAACCAAAAACCTACAGCAAACTTCCTAAAGTGGTATGGGAGTGGAAGATGTACGCTCTTACTGATAAGTCAACCAAGAAGGGAATTTCCTATAAGAAAGAAGTAAGAGAGCTGTTGGTTACTCCAACGGGGAAGCTGGATATAACACAAGGCCAGATGGACCGGATTTATAAAAAATGTGTATCAGATGCTTTGACTGCTCTTAAATGGGTGCAGAAAAACAAAAAGTACAGCGTAGACATTCTGCCAATGTTGGTATCTGTCTGGGAGCAGAACGAAGCATCTACGACCGTTAAATTGCTTCCTGAAGTGGCTAAGGAATGGAAAGGTGTTATCAATAAATAAAAACAGATTTAGATAAAGAGGAGGTAGATTGAAAAATGAAGGCTACGGTTAAAAAAGTTGGGGAAATCCTTCTTCAGGTTGCTTTAGGCTCTGCGTTTGGGGCTTTGATGCAGAATATAGGGTTTGCAGCCAGCGACAACTATTACACGGGTGACACACAGAGTTTTATCGATATGTCTGTAAAAGCTATCAAAATAGCGAGATTCGTTGCGTTGTTTTTGTGTATTGTGGCGTTTATCGTAGCAGGTGTTACGTGGGCATTTGCAGATGATTCCCGTGAAGGGAAAGGCAAACTGATAAAGGTGGCTGCTGGAACGGGAATAGTGCTTTTGGCAGTGGTAATTGTGCAGTTTCTCATTGGTGGATTTGGATTTGGAGATATATCGGCTGGTCTAGGACGTTAATAAGAGGGGAGCAGACGTATGATTCACTTTGTCCCTCGCAAGTTACATGTTCCTATCCCCGCATTTTTAGGGTTGACGATGAAACAGGCGTTTTTGCTGGTCGCCTTTGGTATGGTATGGGGGATAGGGTGTGTAATGCTGACGGACGGCCTATCGTTGCTTTTATGGTTGGGTATAGGCGGATTGATTGAGCTTGTTTTGTACTTGCTTTGCAACTTATCCGGCAAGCTAAGACGAGGGTTTTTCATGCATTACTTTCAGTATTTCATGGAAAAGCGCAAGGTCCCTCCTCGTTTTGCAGGCAGAAAACGCTTTTATAAGGACAACTAATGAAACAGCGGGGGGACCCCGCTTTCCCTTATTTTAGGAGGTGTAATATGTGAGAACCCCTACGAAGATGGCTGTAGAGGAAGCAAAAAAGAACGTTGTGAAACACAGCTTATCCTCTGAACTTCCTTATGAAGAAGTTGTAGACGGTATCGTGATATACAATGATGGTTCAGTGGGAATGTGCTACAAAACGACACCTGCCTTCATTGATTGTATGAGTGTAGGTGAAAAGGAGATGTTTTTTAAAAATCTCTTCGGGGCTTTTTCTACGCTGCCTCCGCATATTCATGTTCAGGTAGTATGGGAAAAAACTTCAACAACTCCGATATTGGATCGAATGATCTCTGCTTATGAAAAAAAGGACAACAGGCTTCCTATAGTGGATATGCTTATCAAAGACCGAGAGGCATTTTGGCGTTACTCCGCCAAAAAAAACAACGTTTTCAATATAACGTGTGAAATATGGCTGCGGGGATACTACCCTAGGTTGATCAACGGGAAGTTTTCTACGCTGTTATCTAAAGGATACAAGGACAAGATACAGCAGTTTTTAAAGGAGCATGTTGCTATAACACACAAGTTTAAAGAGGAGACGGGCAGGTTTTTTGACTTTCTGCAAAACGTTTTTCCTGATGTATGGCAGGCTTCTAATCAAGAAGTCTTTAAGGCTATCTGGGAGCATCTTTTGGGTTCTGATAAAACTCCGGTCTATAAGAACGACTGTCCTCTCAATGAATATTTTGGCGGTATCGATGTTGTAAGAGAGTGGGGTTATATAGGCATAGGCAACAGGGAAGAGCGGTATATCTCTATACTGTCTGCTGATGACCTTCCTGAAAAGAGTCATATTTCTATGGTAAATCACATGCTGACTCTTCCGTTTCCATTTACGATAGTCATGAATGCTTCTCCTGTCTCTCTGCATACAGCAAAAAAGGCTCTGAGGAAGCAGTTGCGTCGATATGAATCGCTGCTTGCTGTGTCTTCTGATCCAGAATTGATTAACCGGAGAGATGAGGTATTCCTGCTTCTTCAGGAAATGGAGGAGAGTCACAATCCTCTGTTGGACACTGAATTGTTTTGTATAGTTCCAGCTCCGTCGCTTGCCGATCTGACAAAGCGTGTAGATATGTTGATTACAACGGCACAGGCGAAGGTGAACCTCTTTTTACAGCCTGAAAAGGCGGCTCTGCTCCTTGCGTTCAAGGCATCTCTTCCCGGGGGTCGGAGAACCGGAGATATAAGCCGTGAATTCAGGGTCAAAGCCGATAATGTAGCAGATTTTGCCCCTATATATGGTCCTATGAAAAGTGCGGATCGTCCCACTCTGCTTTTAAGTTCTCCTTATAGGGGTATGTACGGTTATGATATTTTTGATCCTCGTCTTCCCGCATGGAATGCTCTTGTTATAGGAGGCACAGGAGCAGGTAAGTCGTTTTTTACTAATCTGTTGTTGTTGTCTGCTCAGACTCTGAATCCTTATGTGTTCATTATCGACAAGGGCGGAAGCTACAAAAAAGTGACTCACATACTGGACGGCAGTTATATTGACGTAGGATCTGGCGAAGTTTCTTTTAATCCCTTTGAGTGTGTCGGCAAATGGACAGACAATTTAGGGGCATTAAGCCTGATACTGCAGGAGATAGTGAGAAAAGCCCCCAATGAACCTGTTGATAAGGCACAGCAGATTATTATTGAAAGGCTCCTCGATGTTATGGCCAACGTCTACGGGGGAGACAGCAAACTGCCCACCTTGTCGGACGCTTTTCATACTTTAAATCAATATAAGCTATATGATACAGAAAAAAGCAATTCAGAGGTGGAGTTGTTAGCCAAAGCACAGCAGGAAGTTGCCTTGTATCTTTCCCGGTGGACTCGAACAGCAACCAAGGGAACGTCTTTTGCGTCGAAACTTTTAGACAATCCAACGACCAATGTAACTCTACAGAACAGAGTTGTTGCTTTTGACCTCCATGGACTGGAACACTATCCGCAGGTCATGAACGTCATGTTTTTGGTTTTGAACATGATGATAAAAAACACTATCAAGCATGATTTAAGTACACCAAAAATCATTGTGTTTGATGAGACGTGGGCTCTGCTCAAGACGCAGGAGGGGGCAGCGTTTCTTGAGGAGCTTTATAGGACTGTGCGAAAGTACAATTGTATGGTGCTTTCTATATCACAGGATTTAGATGATTTTGCTCAGTCTCCCTCTGCAGGGGCTTTGATCGCCAATACATATCAGTATTTTATTCTCAGACAGGCGTCGTCTACACATGTGGACAAAATTCAGCAGCTTTTGCGTCTGTCTGACGAAGAATGTGTCGCTATCCGCAGTTTAGACTTCAAAAAAGGGTTTTTCTCGGAATTCTTCTTTAAACTTATAGGTGTAGGCAGTTCCAAGATGGCTGTAGTGCCAAGTCCTATAGAGTACTGGCTGGCTACGACAGACGCTAAGGACATGCACGGTTTCCTGACCTGTCTCAAAAATGGCATGTCGGTTCAGGAAGCAGTCGCAACACTGGCAAAAAAATATCCGCATGGTATTACGGCGTCGGTTGTAGGTTTGAAATAGTAGGCTTCTACGGTAGAAAGGGGTGGTGTTTTTGAAGAAGTTTTTGGCGGTGTTTTGTGTGACAGCGGTCTTGGCCGTGGCAACTTCTGCTTTTGCAGGAGTGCCGGTTTCTCGTGTAGACAGCTATTTGGAAAGACAGCAGTTATCTCTCAAGATGGCATTGGAGAATTGGTATAAAAACAAAGTTCTTTCTCTGTCTAATGTTTCGTCTATACAGGATTTGGCGAATCTTCCTTCACGGCTGCAGAGCTTAGCTAAAAATTTGAACATTCAGTCTGTGTTGGGGAATTTCAATGTAAGTGTATTAGATGATTATTTTGGAACGCTCAACGGAGAGTTGGGAGACGACCTCTTTACGGATCTTTGGAAAGGGGATAGTCAGAAGAATCTCTATAAGATAGTAAAAGAGGAGGGTGTGAATGAAGGGGTAGAAGCGTTGGATCAGAATGTTGAAGATGCTCTAGCCGGCAGAATAGATAAGGTTGCAGAGGGATATTCGCCAGAGAATTTGATGTCTAGCCCTCTGTTGGACGGCTATTCTGAATCTGACAAACAAGCCATAGCTTCCAATGCAGCGGAAAACAGTGCTGCGTATCTTGAGATGATTAAAGACACCGCGCCTCTTACTATCCCAGATCTACAGAAAGGGGCAGTTGTTTCTATCCTTAAGGCGTGTCCAGATAAGATAGACAGAGAACATTTTATGTATCGCTATTCCCAACAGCAGAAAAACCGTGCTCTAGCTTCAATAGGCAATATTATTGCCAAGTATGAAGGCAATGACGAAAAAACTTACCGCAGTGCCATGAACGAGATAGTAAAACAGACGGAAGAAATAGTAAAACAGGCTAACGATGCCCCAAAAGGGAACGATGCAGCTTTGATAGCGACTGCAATATTTACTGCTTCCACCATGAAGATTCTCGCTCTTCAAAATTATGCGCTTGTCAACCTTGGTGACATGTTAGCCGATGAAATTCGTCTATTGGGGCGTATGGCAGTACTTGAAACGGAGGATTATTCACGCAACCTGTATGACTCCTTCATGTCCAGCGGAGCTCTGTTTGATAAAACAGCTCTTTCAACAAAATCTACTTCTAAGTAAAAAAGATGAGGCGGGGATCTGTTTTCCCTGCCTCTTTTATGTTTTCTTCTTGTTATCATGCTATCATTATTACATCAATATGCAGTAATAGCAAGGGGGAATGGGCATGAAGGGTATCATAGTGAGAATGTCGGATGAACTTCACCGCAAATTTAAATTGGCATTGGTCAAAAAAGGAGAAAGTGCTCAAAAAGTTTTAGAGCGAGCTGTTAGGGATTATGTGAAAAAAGTTGAGAAAAAGGAGGGAAGCAATGAGACTTAAAACTAGGCTGCATATTTCTTTGTCTGTTGTCCTTCTTCTTTTACTGTCTTCTGCTGCTTATGGGCTATTCGGTTTTTGTGATATCCCCTGTCTGATGCAGAGGTACGGTATATCCAGAGTGGACAGACAGTTTGAATATAACGAGATAGCTTCTGACTACGCTTTTTTAAACACCATATATCCTCAGAGGCTTTTTGCAGGGGGGAGTGATCTGGAGGATATACTTCAGATAGACACACAAATTGATAAGGTGGAGGAAGTAGAAGATAAAGGTTCTTCTGTCGCTGAGCTTTTTAACAAGACAGATAATATTGCAGATTTGCTTACACAAACCAGCAATCCTATAAAGAGGGAGCAAATACTGTTGAATCATATCTATGAGGTTAAAAAACAAATATTGGAAGAGATAGGCAAGTTGGTAGCGGACGTGGAGCGAGAAGCTGAAAAGCGTCGTAGATCTCTTGATGCTATTCAGCAGGATATAGAGAGGTTTCAAAAATCTGTTGATAATTTATATTTGTCGAGCTTGTCTTCTGAGGAATACATGAAGATTGTGGCGGACAACCTTGCTCACATCATCGAGGGAGCAGCAAAACGAAATGAGTTTTACGTATATATCATGACGCTTTTGGCAAAAAGAGCTCAGTTAACCCATCTATTGGGAATAATGACTGCTGAAAAGTATCGAGGCAACCTCTACTACAACATGTCCTCCAATTTCACCAGATACAATAATTTGATATTCTCTCAATAAGTCAAAGCGGGGAGGCAATAAGTCTCCTCGCTTTTATTTTTATGTCTTTTTCATCAAAAAATTTTATCTTCAAAAGATGTTTCCCCTCACTTTATAACCCTATACTTTATTTGTAAGAAATAAATATCTTGACTGTTTACTGGAAGGTGAAGAGTTGTAATGTTGACGTTTGCTTCCCTTATCAAGAAAGTGAAAGGATTGCTGCCGAGCGCAAGATTGGCTTCTTTAGGTTCTTTAGAACAGGTGGAAAACGCTCTTGAGTTTGCTCTAGTCAATCATTTGAGGGACGGAGGTTTCCCACCTCTTACCCCCTTGAAGAGGGAGGAGGTTCCGAAGTTTGATCTGCCTTCTGTGCTGTCCTTTCCGCCTGATATGGATAGGGTAGTCGAAGGAACGAGAAATATCGAACAGATGAAAAATGAAGAGAAAGGCTCTTCGCCTGTTCGCTGGCTACAGTGGACAGAAAGCCTCAGTCTGTACAAGAATCCGGGGCTATTTAAGAAAGGCGGCGTAATTAAACCGTTGACATTTTCATCTGTGGAGACAACAGAAGGGATACCAAAGGCCAAGAGCATAGAAATAACTCCGCTCACTAATGATGATAATGCAACACGTCTTTTTGCTTCTTTTGAAAGTTGCAAACAAAAAGGGGACAAACAGGAAGAAGATTCTGCTGAAGGAGGAATAATTTGATGGTCAAAAAAGGAGGCAGTCCAATCAAGTATGTTCTGCAGTATATAGCGATGGTAACGGCTTTTGGTGTGGTGCTTGGAGGGAGTTTTATTTATCTTGCTGAAATCAAGCAACACAGGGCTGAACAGCTCCTTCAAGCACAGGAGGCTATAGCTCAAGAGGGAAAAGAAGAAAAAACGGCTGTTTCAGAGGACAACAGGACAGGGCAATTGGATTTCTATTTTACAGCGTTAAACTCTGTAGATGAATCAGACCTTGTACCGCAGGAGGAACTTCTGTCGTATCTTGGTTTTGACTTGTTGGTTCGGAAGTATTCCCAGACGACGCCTATTGTTGCCAAAGCTATACCTCAAGACATCTCTTTCAACGAGATTAGAGAAAGAGCGAAGATGTTTGAATATATCAAGGCCTCAAACTCTAAAATAGATGATAGAACGGCGTTGATTGAGGTCGCTTCAGTTTTTTGGTACGGGAGTAAATATAAACTCCCTTATAGTTTGATTGTTGGAGTGATGCGGACTGAGAGTAATTTTAATCCTAAAGCTGTATCTAAGGTGAACGCCAGAGGCCTGATGCAGGTAATGTGGAAGTATCACAGCGGGTTACTGCAGGCTAATGGAATAATGACGGAAGAGGATCTACATGATCCTGAAAAGGGAATAGCGGCAGGGTGTTTGGTTCTGTCACGATACATCAGAGCGGAAAAATCCGTAGTTGGAGGCCTTAAGAGGTATTATGGAGCTCTCTCTTATCATTATGTAAGCGAAGTGCTTGCCAACTGGCACTCTTATGAACTTTTTGCCTTAGGTGTTGCAGATGAAGATTGGAAAAAAACAGAAAAAAGTTATTGGGCAAAAATGGTTGCCAAACAGCCAAAGCAGGACGATTCGATTACTGTTAAAAACACAAGCTCCAATCAAATGTCTGTACAGGCAGTCGAAACAACAAAGACTACTAGTGGGACAACAACAGCACGGCCTGCCCAGAGCATGAGAGTTTTTGATCTTAAAGGATACATAGGAGTCTATGGGCAGGACGGAAAGCTGAAAAAAGAGTGGAAGAAAGAGTAACTTTGAT
>NZ_DAITZW010000048.1:0-8516 GCF_036847465.1 Thermovirga lienii
TAAAAGTCAGGAGAACTAACTATGCTAACCTCAGGCCGAAAAGAGGAGCTAGTGAAGCTTTGTAGTAACCTGGTGCGCATCCCAAGCCTTTCGGGCCAGGAGCGGCTCCTTGCGGCCTTCGTAAGAGATGCCATGCAGAGCATGGGTTTTGATGAGGTCCAGGTTGATTTTTACGGCAGCGTAATAGGAACCATGGATTTCGGCAAGGGCCCATGTCTTCTCTTTGAGGCTCAGCTGGACCACGTAGACGTAGGAAATCCCTTTCAATGGAATCACTATCCCTTTGGAGGATTCTTGGAGGACGGCAAAATTTACGGTAGGGGCGCTACGGACCAGAAGGGTGCCCTTGCGGCGATGATGTGTGCCGCCTCGTTCTTGAAGGAAGACCGTCTTAAGGATCTTTGTGGGCGGTTGGTGGTTTCAGCCACAGTTTGTCAGGAAAAATTTGAAGGCGTTTCCTCCATGCTTGTAGCAGAAAAATGTGTCCCAGACTTCGTTGTGACCGGTGAGGCGTCGGGTCTTGCCCTGGAACGAGGGCAGCGAGGCAGAGCCGAGATAGTCGTAGAGGTCTCAGGAAAACAGGCTCATTCTGCCAGGCCAGATTATGGTGTGAACGCAGCAGTGCTCATGGCGCGTCTTGTGAGCTTCATCAAGGACAACTTCAAGCCTGCCAAAGACCCATTTCTCGGCGAGGGCATCATGGAACTGACCAGCCTGGTTTCATATCCGGAAAACGCAACGGGCATAGTGCCAGATGTATGCAGGGCGATCTTCGATAGAAGGCTTTTGCCTGGAGAGACTCGTTCCAGCGTTCTGCTTCAAGTGGAGCGCCTCCTGGAGGAAGCGGCAAAACATATCCCTTCTTTAAACGCAAGAGCATGGATCTCTTCTTCGGAATACCAGTGCTATACAGGTGCTGCCATATCTGGAGAACACTTTGCGCCAGCCTGGCTTTTGTCCGAGGATCATCCTTTCGTTAAAAGCTGCCTGAAAGGCCTGTCGAGGGCGGGGCTACCACCGCGGCTGGCCGAGGGGGCAGGCTTTGGGACCAACGGGTGCTACTACGGAGGAGTTGCTTCCATACCCACCATAGTTTTCGGTCCGTCAAGGGAAAGCCTGGCTCACGTGAGTGACGAGTATATTGAAATAGAGGAAATGTATCTGGGGTGCATGGGATATTACGGCATAGCAGAGCAGATTCTTTCCACAGAAAACGGGCTATAATGAGGGGCCCTGAATAGGAGGGGAAAGTCTAGTGTTGAGTGAAAGCAGAAGAGAAAGGCTAATAAAGTTTTGCCAGGATTTGATAAGGATCCCCAGCCTTTCTGGAGAGGAGAAGGGAGTTGCCCAGCGGATAGCCCAGGAAATGGAAAGCCTGGGATACGACAAGGTGGAGTTTGACAGGTACGGCAACGTGATAGGTACCGTCGTATTGGGCAAGGGTGGGAGAAAGATACTGTTCGAGGGGCACATGGACCACGTGGGAATATCTGACATGTCCAAGTGGAGTGTGGATCCCTACGGTGCCCAGATAAAGGACGGCAAAATTTACGGGAGAGGTTCAACGGACATGAAGGGCAACCTTTCCGCCATGGTTTTGGCTGCGGCTTTTGTCAAGGAGGACCTTGCAGGAGAGCTGGATGGGGAGATAACCGTTGCAGGATGTGTGCATGAGGAGTGCTTCGAAGGTGTGGCGTCGGAGGAGATAGCAAAGATAAGCAGGCCTGATTGCGTCGTTATAGGTGAACCCTCTGGCTTGACTCTGAAGCGAGGGCAAAGGGGCCGAGCCGAGGTGGTCCTTGAGACCTACGGCAAGAACGCCCATTCCTCAAATCCCTCCGTGGGGATAAACGCCATAAAGAAGATGACCAAAGCCCTTCTCGCCATAGAGGATGGATTCATGCCTAAAAGACACCCTGTGTTGGGGGAGGGAATTCTTGAAGTAACGGACATCATTTCGTATCCCTATCCGGGGGCCAGTGTGGTGCCTGACTGTTGTAGGTGCACCTTTGACAGAAGATTGCTGGAAGGTGAAGACAAGGATGAAGTACTAAAGCAGGTAAAAGATCTCCTTTCAGTAGTCGAAAGAGATGACCCTCAGTTTAGGTATAAGGTCAGTCTGGCCGTAGGGGAGGATAGGTGCTATACCGGAGAGCCCATAATAGCTGAACGGTTCGCCCCCGGCTGGATATTCCCTGAGGATCACCCCTTCGTGGTTGCTGCCCTTGAAGGGCTTCGATCCGTAGGACAACACCCCCAAATATCCCATTACTACTTCTGTACCAACGGAAGCTACTACGCCGGAAAGGCTAACATTCCAACCGTTGGTTTTGGCGGGTCCTTGGAGACCCTTGCCCACGTGGATGATGAATACATAGAGATAGAGCATCTCCAGAAGGCTTGCGAGGGATATTTCGGTATATCCCGCGGTGCCCTCTTGGCGAAAGAGGTGAAATAAAGTGGCAAAACCTCAATTGCTAAAATGTGCCATTTGCGGAAAAGAATATGAGCCGGAAGAGAACCTTTATACGTGCCCTGACTGCGGCTTGGATGGGACTTTTCACGTGCTGTACGATTACGAGAAGGCGGCAAAGGAGATAACGAAAGAAAAGCTTAGAGAAAACGATGATTTTTCTCTTTGGAGGTACAAGGCTGTTCTGCCCGTCGAGAAAGACGAAAACATTCCTCCTCTTGCGGCAGGTTGGACACCCCTTTACAGCTCCCAAAAGCTTGCCAGAACTTACGGTGTAAAAGAAGTTTACGTGAAAGACGACGGTCGCAACCCTACGGGCTCTCTGAAGGACCGTGCCAGCGCTGTTGGCGTTGCAAAGGCTCTGGATTACGGAAGGGATGTCATAGCTTGCGCTTCTACTGGCAACGCAGCAAGTTCCCTTTCAGGATTTGCTGCAGTCTCAGGTCTTAAAAGCATTATCTTCGTTCCCGAAAGCGCTCCGGTGGCCAAAATCACCCAGCTTCTGGTGTACGGTGCATGTGTGGTTTTGGTAAAGGGGACATACGAGAAAGCTTTTGACCTGGCCACCGAGGCAATAGAGCGCTGGGGCTGGTATAATCGTAATTGTGCGATAAACCCTTACCTAGTTGAAGGAAAAAAGACCTGTGCCATGGAGATAGCGGAGCAGCTGAATTGGGATGCGCCAGATTTTGTTTTCGTATCTGTCGGAGATGGTTGCATAATAAGCGGGTTGTATAAGGGGTTTTCTGATTTGGTGAAGCTTGGGTTAACGGAGCGAGTGCCTCATATAGTGGGAGTTCAGGCGGAGGGCGCAAGCCCAATATACAAGGCATTCAAAGAAGGGGCCCCGAGGGTGGAATTTAGCCCGGCATCCACCGTCGCGGACAGTATCTCCGTTGGGGCACCGCGAAACTGGGCCAAGGCTCTTAACGGTGTTCGAAGCAGCGGAGGTGATATGCTGGCGGTATCGGATGATGAGATTCTTTCAGCCATACCGGAACTGGCCAGGACAACGGGGGTCTTTGGGGAACCTGCTGGCGTTACTGCTTTTGCGGGATTCCGAAAGGCCGCGCGGGAAGGTAAGCTTCCCAAGGATGCAAGGGTCGCGTTAGTGGTGACAGGCAACGGGCTCAAGGACATAGAGGGTGCCCGCAGGGCAGTGGGGCAACCTATAGTTACTGAGCCTTGTCTTCTGGGGTTAGAGAAGGCATTGAAAGAGAGAAACGTAATATGAGGGAGTGATGGAAATGTTTGTGGGGTCTTTTGAATACTTGAGGAAGGTCGATCCAGCGATAGCCTCCGTGATAGAGGCGGAACTCAAGAGAGAAAGGGAGGGCATAGAGCTCATAGCTTCCGAGAACGTGGTATCCCCTGCTGTGTTGGCTGCAATGGGGTCTGTGTTAACCAATAAGTACGCTGAAGGCTATCCGGCGAAGAGGTATTACGGCGGATGCGAATTTGTGGATCAGGCAGAGGACCTGGCTCGGGATAGGGCCAAGAAGCTTTTCGGCTGCGATCACGTGAACGTCCAGCCTCACTCGGGATCTCAGGCGAACATGGCCGTTTACTTCTCGGTCTTGAAGCCCGGTGACACCATTTTAGCTATGAACTTGTCCCACGGAGGGCACCTGACCCACGGAAGTCCGGTCAACTTCTCGGGGCAGCTTTACAACGTGGTGCCTTACGGAGTCTCAAGGGAGACGGAGACCATAGATTTCGACGAGGTAGAGCGCCTGGCCTTGGAGCACAAGCCCAGGATGATAGTGTGCGGAGCCAGTGCTTACCCAAGGGAGATAGACGCAGAAAAGTTCCGCGAGATAGCGGACAAGGTGGGAGCTTACCTAATGTTCGACATAGCCCACATTGCCGGTCTGGTGGCTGCCGACCTTCATAAAGATCCTATACCGTGGTGTGACTTTGTCACCACCACGACCCACAAGACCCTGCGGGGACCCAGAGGCGGTATGGTCATGTGCAAAGAGGAGTACGCCAAGGCTATTGACAAGACCATATTCCCCGGCATGCAGGGAGGACCGCTGATGCATGTAATAGCGGCCAAGGCGGTGGCTTTCCAGGAAGCACTGCAGCCCGAGTTCAAGGAGTATCAGAGGAAAATAGTAGAAAACGCCAAGGCTTTTGCTGATGCCCTGTCTAAAAAAGGCTTCAGGCTGGTTTCAGGGGGGACGGACAACCACCTGATGCTTCTGGATCTGACTGATAGAGGTATCACAGGGAAGGATTTTGAAATAGCCTTGGACAAGGCGGGGATAACCGTCAACAAAAACACCATACCCTTTGAGACCCGAAGCCCCTTTATTACAAGCGGCATCAGGGTGGGAACTCCAGCGGTGACCAGTAGAGGCTTTGGTCCCAGCGAGATGGTGATCCTGGCCGACCTGATGGACAGAGTTGCATCTGCTCCAGACGATGAGGCAAACCTGAAGAAAGTAAGAGAGGAAGTTTTGGAGCTGTGCAGAGCCTTCCCGCTTTACGGTGGTTGGGAGCTGTAGGGCTTCGTAGATACGAACATTTTGGAAGGAGTGGGTAAGTTGATAGACCTAACTGTTAACGAAAAACAGCTGCGTAGGACGGTTGAAAGGGCAAAGGAACGAGGCATTGTAATACCGACTTTTGAACAGATGAAGGATCCAGAAAAGATCCCTCAGAAAATCAAAGAAAAGCTGAAGGATGTAGGTCTTTGGGATGTGAACCCACTCAACCTTTTCAGGATAACCTGGAAGAACGAACCCAAAAGCAAGGGGGGGCTGTACGACGGAGTCAACTTCTTGGAGCTTCCTTCAGAGCTCACGGGCGTGAAGGCCAGGATAATAGCCTTAGTCGGCAAGTGGTTCCCCACGGGAGCACACAAGGTTGGAGCTACCTTTGGCTGTTTGGTTCCCCGTCTCGTGACCGGTCAGTTCGACCCCACGACACAGAAAGCTGTGTGGCCTTCCACTGGAAACTACTGTAGGGGAGGAGCTTACAACGCTCAGCTTTTAGGCTGTGAATCCATAGCCATACTTCCTGAAGGAATGAGCAAAGAGCGCTTTGAATGGCTGAAAAGCGTGGCGGGGGAAGTTATAGCCACTCCTGGCAGCGAAAGCAACGTAAAGGAGATATTCGACAAGACGTGGGAGCTCCGCAGAACGAGGGACAACGTAGTTATATTTAATCAGTTCGAGGAGCTGGGCAACCACCTGTGGCACTATGAGGTTACGGGACACGCCATGGAAGAGGTCGTAAAGGAGGTCGCAGGGCCTCAGGATAAGTTCTTCGGCGTGACCTTGACGTCTGGTTCAGCAGGAACACTGGGGTGCGGTGACTACATGAAGGACGTCTACCCAGGGAGCAAAATAGCCGTTGGCGAAGCTCTTCAGTGCCCCACGCTCCTTATGAACGGTTTTGGAGCTCATCGTATAGAGGGTATAGGGGACAAACACGTTCCTTGGATACACAACGTCAAGAACACCGACATGGTGATAGCAGTGGACGATGCCGACAGCATGGCCATGATCAGGCTGTTCAACGAACCTATAGGAAAGGAGTTCTTGAAGGAACAGGGAGTTCCTGATGAAGTTGTGGAAAAGCTCCACCTGATGGGCATATCAAGTGCAGCCAACGTGATAATGGCCATCAAGATGGCCAAATACTATGAACTAACGGAGAAGGACATAATCCTTACGGTCTTCACGGACAGTATGGAGCTGTACCGCTCCAGGATCAAGGAGCTAGAGGAAGAGTTCGGCCCTTATACCAAGGTTCAGGCCGCCGTCGACTTTGAAAAACACATAATGGGTCTTTCGGTGGATTGGATGAAGGAGCTTACTTATTACGACAAGAAAGCTATTCATAACCTGAAGTACTATACGTGGATAGAACAGCAAGGAAAGGATATCGAGGAGCTCAATGCCCAGTGGTATGACGCGGAAAATTACTGGGGCTCTGTGCATAAAATGGCTCCTCTCATCGATGAAAAGATAAAGGCCTTCAACGAGATGACAGGAGTGCTGGACAACCTTTAATACCCCACATGCGGGGAGGTGGAAGTGGGAGAGCAAAAGAGGTTAGGAGAGTCAAGATGATCAGTAGAGAAAAAGAGGAGGGATAAGGTATGAGAAAGTTTGGGGTAGCGTTATTGGTTGCAGTGATGATAATGGTGGGAACAAGCGGAGCCTTTGCGGCCAAGACCATTAAATTGTCTCACTTGAACCCGCAGCAGCCTTTTGAAGTAGCAACAGCTGCGATGTCCGCTGTTTTCAAGAGCATGGTTGAGGCGCAGAGCAACGGAGAACTTAAGGTGGAGATTTATCCTGCAGGGCAACTTGGAAACGAACGGGAGACCATGGAACAGGTCAAGGTAGGAGTCGTGCAGAGCTACATAGCCTCTGCAGGGGGAATGGCCTCCTTCTATCCCCTGTACAGCGTCTTGGATATACCCTTTGCCATTCCCGATTACAATGTGGCTTGGAAGCTCTTTGATGGCCCCTTCGGTCAGTACCTAGCTTCAGACATAGAGAAAAAGGCGGGATTCAAGGTTTTGGGCTTTGGAGAGGCGGGAGGATTCTTCCAGCTGACCAACAGCAAGCGTCCCATAAAGACCGTTGATGACATGAAGGGATTGAAGATGAGGACCATGACCTTGCCTTCTCACCAGAACCTGATGAAGGCTTATGGAGCTGCCGCAACACCTGTTGCCTGGGCGGAAGTCTATACGGCGCTCCAGACCGGTGTGGTAGACGGACAGCACAACCCCATACCCATAATACTCACAGGGAAACTCTATGAAGTGCAGAAATATCTTACACTTACCAACCACCTCTACAGCACCTACTGTTGGGTCATGAACAAAGATTTCTATGAGGGGCTTACGGACAAGGAAAAATCCATAGTGGACGGTGCGGCCATGACTGCGATCGTTGCTGGTAGAGGCCTTAACAGGATAATAGAGGCCTCTGATAAGGGACTGCCAGCCCTTCAGGCCGCAGGAATGGAGATTTATACTCCTACTCCTGAGGCTCTTGAGCAGTTCAGGGAGATAGGAAGGAAAGCGGCTATGGAGTTCATCAAGAGCACTTATGGAGACGAAGGTGTGGAACTTGCCAACAAGTATCTGGACTCCATCAGTGAGATAGTGAAGGAGGAAAAGTAGGGCGTACGCCCTACTTTTCCCTAGAAAAAATGAGAAATGCCCAAAAAGAATAATATGTCCATATTCAAAGCTGCAGAGACAATAGGTAACGCCTTGGAGAAGGCCCTTGAGGTTCCCCTTTTGATCCTCTCGGTTATCATGACCTTCACCGTTCTTTTGGGGGTTTTGTTCCGTTACGTGTTTGTCTCTCCCTTGAGTTGGACTGAGGAATTTTCAAGGTACATGATGATCTGGATGGCCCTCCTTGCCGTTGCGCCTTGCATCTGGCGGCATGAGCACGTAGGTGTAACCATGTTCGTAAAGAAGCTGCCGAGGCTTTTGGCCAAGGGGATAATATTCATCTCAAATGCCTTCATCTTGTTTTTCCTCTATATCCTTGTGGTCTACGGTTTCAAAATGGCAGAGGGAGGCAAAGCGCAGCTTTCGACGGCTCTTAACACTAGCATGTACTGGTGGCTCATGTCTGTTCCTGTGAGTGCCCTCCTTTGCATAGTCATGCTGATCTGCAAGATGATCCTGGACATAAGACGCAAAGACCTGGACGAGATCCTTATGGCCGAGGATATAGTTGCGACGGTTAAAAGAGAGGAAAACCTAGAGTTTGATGAACCCACTCTAAAGACTCACGGTAATATGTCAATACCCTAAAACTGGAAAATAAAATTATTGGGGCAAAAAAAGACAATAATATCCCTAGCCAATTATCATGGAAAAAATTGGCACAAAAGAGGTCAAATAAGTTTTAATAACAAAATTAACTCCTCACCGTCCCTTTGTAAATTTGGCCTTTGCTCAGCAGCGCAAAGACCAGCCTAACAAATTTGCGGGCAGTCAATACCAGCGCTCTCTTATGCTGGTGCTTTTGCACCTCCTGATACTTGGTCTGGTAATAGG